>CANQVW010000001.1 GCA_947627395.1 uncultured Bacilli bacterium
CCTCACGCGTGTCGACCTATCTTTTTAGAAAAACTTTTGATATCAGAGATGAATACACCAATAGATGTAGAAAACTATATTTGTAATCAGTCCTATGATATTCCAAGTGGTTCTATGATGGAACTTTCATTATATGGAACTCTTCCTTTCAATGCTTATTTACTTGACACCAATCAAATTAAAGAAAAATTCATAGAGAAATATCATTTATTATATATTGAAATCAATAATTTTATTAATATGATGAACCAACCTAATGAAATTGAAGATAAAATAGATGCACATCAACTTGAACAAGATATCCTACTTAAAAATATTCAATATGAATATCCTGAGATTATAGATGCAAAAAAAGTTTCTTCTAATATATTACGTTTAAAAGAACTTATTTTAGAGAATGCTGAAGATGAAATTTTAGTTCAAGAATTAATGAAAATGGAGGATATCCTATGAAGTTAATAAAACTAAAATTAGTAAACATTAAAAGCTATGTCAAAGCAGATATCTATTTTCAAGATGGAATTAATTGTATTTTAGGATTAAATGGAAGCGGCAAATCCACAATTATTGAAAGTATTGGTTTTGCTTTGTTTAATTTTTCCTCCAGAACATCTGGAAAAATGTTAAGATATAATACAAAGCAAGGAAGCATATCTTTAGAATTTGTTGGAAATGACGGAATACAATATATCATTGAAAGAACAATTCGCCTAAAACAAGGAGGAACCATTAAATTAATTGACCATGATAAAGGAAATATTTTGTATGATACAGTCAGTGATGTTTATGCTTTTATTAAAAAAGCTTTAGAAATTCCAGCATCTAAAGAACTTCCTAAATTATTTGAAGAAATTATTGCTGTTCCACAAGGAAAATATGTCAATGCCTTTTTAGAAACACCAAGTGTACGCAAAGATAATTTTGACCGTTTATTTGAATTACATATTTATAAAACATTAGATATTAAACTCAGAGATTTAATTCGATATATTCAAGATGAAAAAACAACACCTTTATCTCAAGAAATAGCTTCGCAACAAGGACAATTGACAGGTTTAGAAAGTCAAAAAGAAAACTTAAAAATAAAAAATGACGAACTAATAAAATTAAGAAAACAGGAAATAGAAGCCAATAATCTATTACAAAACATAAAACAAGAAAAAGAAAATTTGGAAAGCAAACAAAAAGAATTGATTCAATATTACCAGCATCTTCAACAAAAAGATCTTACATTAAGACATATTCAAGAGCAATTAACACAAACAAAATTAAATCTCGAAGAAGCAAAAGAAGCAAGTCAAATTGTTGCTAATTCTTCATTTGGATATTTAAGATATGAAGAAAATGCAAAAATGATTCTGAAAGAACAAGAACGCTATGAAATATGGAATAAAAAAAATCAAGAAATGCAAAAACTTTCTCATTACATAGATATTATAAATGAACAAATAAAATCTAAAAAAGATGAGAAAAGAAAAAACAATAGTGACATTGCACAAGCAAAAGAACAAAATCAAGAAAATGGACAGAAGATTAAAGAACTTGAAAAAGAAATTAAACAATTCATTCAAGATATAGAACCTATTCAAAAAGATATGGATAGCAAAGAAAAGGAAAAAAAGGAATTAAATAGTCAATTAGATAGAGTATATCAGCTAGTCATTCAAAATGATTTGTTATTAAATACCAATGCACTTTTATCTGATGAAGAATTGAAGAGCGAAGTCCAGCATTTAGAGCAAATGAAAGAGCAGCAAAAAGAAATTGAAGTTGCAAAAAAGGAAGTAGATAATCTCAATCAAAGAATAAATCAAATTCAATCTTCAATTGAACGTTTAGAACAAAATATTCAATTTATTCAAAACGGAAAATGCCCACTTCTTCAAGAAGAATGTCATAATGTAAAAGAAGGAAATCTTACAAAGGAACTCCAAAAGAATATTGAAGAATTAAAAGAAGAAAAAAGAACATTAGAAAGTAAAAAATCTTCCTATATATCCAAGGTGAATTTAGAACAAGAACTTCAAAAAGATATGTTCATCAGTCAAGAAAAGATGAATTCAAATCAAGCTAAAAGGGAAGTTTTAATAAAATATGAAAAGGAATTTGTACAAGAAGTTACCTTTTTAGAATTTTCTAACGAAACGTTTAAAGAAAAAATAAACATCACAAAAAATTGGATTCAAAATGTTCAAGATAAAATAAGTCAATTAGAAGAATCTATTCAAAAAATGAAAAAAAATAGAGATGAAATGAATAATCGTCTTATAACGATACGTTTCCAAATGAATAATTATAATGAACAAATTAAACAAAAAAATCATGATATTGAAATTAAATTACAAGAGATTGGTACTTTAGAATTGAAAATACAAGAATTGGAAAATGAAAAGAATGCCTCTATTACTGCACAAAAAGCATTAGAAATTGAATTAAAAGAATTAGGGGATGCGAAAAAAAATATTGACGACTTAACTCAATCAAATAAACAATTAGAAGAGCAACATAAAAATTATCTTGAAAACAAACAAACAGCACAAAAGAAAGAATCATTAGAACAAACGATCCATTCTTTAGAAGGAAACGAGATTTCTTTAAAACAAGAATTAGAAATCTTAAAAACAAATATTAATGAATTATCAAAAGATTATTCTGAGGAGACTATGAAAAGAACAGAGGAAATATATGCAAAGCAAGTTGGAAATGTCTCTTCTATTCGCTCTAACATTGAAAATTGTGAAAAGCATAAAGAGTCTCTAGAAAATGAAATTCATAAATTATTAGAAATAGAAATGAAGCTCAAAAAAAATCAATCTTTGTTTGAGCAATATACAAGTCGTATTCAATTTATTTCTAAGTTAAGAAATTTGATGACGCTTCTTCCACAAGAATTGTCAAAACAATATCGTGAATATATTTCTACTTATGGAAGTATTTTATATCATAAGATATCTAATGAAAATGTTCGTATTGAAATGTCAGAAGATTATGAAATTACTTTAATTGATGATTCAAATGAAAAGCAAGCAAAAACAATGGATCAACTTTCTGGTGGAGAACAAATGAGTATAGCTATTGCAATTCGTTTATCCATGCTAAAGCAATTAACAGGATTAGATATCTATTTCTTGGATGAACCAACGATTAACTTGGATGTTGAAAGAAGAAAAAGAATTGAAGAAGTGATTCGTGAGGTATCCATTCAATTAAAACAATTATTTGTAATTAGTCATGATGATACATTTGATCATATTACAGATTCTGTTATTCATATTACCAAAGAAAATTTAGAAAGTAAAATGATGGAATCCTAACAGGCTACTAGAAGGTAGCCTTTTACAAATTTAAAAAAATGTGATATAATGAGGGTGAAATCAAAGGAGTTTACATATGTATATTAATATTTATAACAAAATTGAAGAATATGAAACCATTATTATTCATCGTCATGCCCATCCAGATGGAGATGCAATGGGAAGTCAAATCGGGTTATTAGAATCTATTAAGGAAACTTTTCCAAATAAAAAGGTTTATGCAGTTGGAGATATCAATGAAAAGTTTTCCTTTATTGGAAATATGAATGAAATATCTGATGATGTCTATCAAGATGCTTTAGTGATTGTATTAGATACTCCTGAAGTTTCTATGATTAGCGATGAGCGATATAAAAAAGGAAAGTTTTTAATTAAAATAGATCATCATATTTCTAGAAGTAATTATGCCAATCTAAATTTAGTCGAATCCAATGAAATTAGTTGTGCTTGTGTCGTTACGAAAATGATTTTCACAACTTCCATGAAATTAAGTCAAAAAGGAGCGATGGCGTTATTTACTGGAATGGTTACAGATAGCGGTAGATTTCGTTATGATGGTGTTTTACCAGAGACATTTGAACTTGCTGCCCAACTTTTAAGATATGGATTTAATCCTCAAGATGTATACAACCGTTTATATATTGATAAACTTGAAATGGTTCAACTGCGTGCCAAATTAACTCTTTCCTTTCATATTAGTCCTAAAGGGATTGCTTATATGAAAAATACGAAGGAAGATATAAAAAAATATCACACAGATTTTTTCACAATTTCTCGTGGAATGGTTGGAGTTATGTCGGGAATTCAGGGAATTGACATTTGGGTAAATTTCACAGAAGATGAACAAAACAAAGTAATTGCTGAAATACGTTCCAATAAATATAATATTAATCCTGTTGCTACAAAATATGGTGGTGGAGGACATAAAATGGCTTCTGGAGCTACCTTAAATAGTTTTGATGAAGCTGATAAAATGATTCAAGACTTAGAAAAATTATTAGAAAACTAGGAGGATCTATGGGAATCAAAGATTTCTTTCGTAAAACAGAAAAAAAAGTAATAGAAAGTAAAACATTTCAAGATTTTGCAAGTGTTGTAATGGATGATCCAAGTTATAAAGATAAAGCACAAATTTTATCAAAAATTGAAAGTTATGATACCATCATTATTCATCGTCATCGTCGTCCTGATGGAGATGCAATTGGATCTAGTTTAGGGCTTAGAAGTCTGCTTCGTACCAATTATCCTGAAAAAAAGATATATGCTGTTGGTGGAGATATTCCTCCTTATTTACAATTTTTAGGAAAAGAAGATGAAATAGCAGATGATGTTTATCAAAATGCTTTAATTATTGTAGTTGATACTGCAAACCGTGAAAGAATTGCTGATGATAGATATGCAAATGGAAAAGAAATTATTAAAATAGATCATCATATTTCCGACGAAAATTTTGGCAGTATTAACTATGTTCAAGAAGAAGTAGGGGCTACATGTCTTATTCTAATTGATTTTTATAAAACATTTTCTAGTCAACTTACTTTATCTAAGGATGCTGCTTTGTGTTTTTATTTAGGAACAGTTACAGACACAGGAAGATTTAAATGGATTGATGCTGAAGGATTACGTTTAGCTTCTTTGATGCTTGAAAAAGGAATTGATACAGAACAAATGTTTACCTTTTTACAAGTAAAAAGACCAGAATCATTTAAAATTATGGGATATGTGTACAATCATTTTCAAATCACATCATCTGGAGTTGCTTATATTTATATTACAAAAAAGATTCGAAAAAAATATAAAGCAACTTTAGAAGAATGTGCGAATATGGTTGGCTCTCTAGATAGTATAGAAGGTTCTTTAATTTGGATTTTATTCTTAGAATATGATACAGAAATTCGTGTACGTATTCGTTCAAGATATATTACCATTGATGACATTGGTTCGCACTATCATGGAGGTGGACATGCTAAAGCTGCTGGGGCAACTGTATATAGTAAAAAAGAAATGAAGCAACTTTTAAGTGAAGCCGACCAAAAATTGCAAACCTTTAAAATGGAACACAAGGAGCTGTTTTAATGAGGGTATTAATTACCAATGATGATGGAATAAATGCAGTAGGACTTAAAATTTTGGCGGAAATAGCCAAAAAATTCTTTGATGTCTTTGTTGCTGCTCCAGCAATAGAACAATCTGCTAAAAGCCAGTCTTTGGAAATTAAAGAATCGTTTGAAGTAATCAAAGTAGAAGATCTTCTTCCGCAAGTGAATACATATCAAATTCATTCAACACCAGCGGATTGTGTACGTGTTAGTCAGCATTATTTACAGGAACCTTTTGACCTTGTTTTTTCAGGAATCAATCATGGATATAATCTTGGAAATGATATCTATTATTCAGGGACAGTTGCTGCAGCAACAGAGGGAGTTCTTATGGGGAAAAAATGTATTGCTTTTTCGATGGATAGATACGTAAAAGATATCGAAGAAACAAAAAAACAAGTAGAAAAATCTATACTTCACATCTTAAATCATTCCTTATTGAATCTTCATTCTTTATATAATATCAATATTCCTAATGATGCAAAGGGAATAAAGTACACCTATCAAAGTATTTACAATCATTATGATGAATCTTATAAGGAAGAAAATAAAAAAGTAAAATGTACAAGTTTTTTATCTAATTCTACCATTGAAGAAAAAAACAGTGATTTTTTCTGTGTTAGTGAACACTATATATCCATTACACCATTAAGAGTAGCTAGAACTGAAGAAAAAATATATAAAACTTTACTTCATTTTGAGTCATAAATGATATATAAATTGCATATACATATCATGAAAAAATCATTATGCATAGAGGATTGTATATGAAATTTATAAAATGGCTTTTTAAATCTATCATCATTGCTTTTATTCTTTTATTTGTGACCAATGTTGTTGGTAGATATCTTAATATCAATATTCCTATCAATATATGGACAATTTCTTTAGTAACTGTTTTTCGCATCCCAGGGATTATTATATTGATTATTTTCTTTTTGCTTTAAAATGAAACAAAACTATTTTTTGAAAAGTATTGAAAAAAACAAACAAATAGAGTAAAATATAGAATATAAAAAATAATGGAGGAAATAGAATGAACGATAATAACGATTCCTTATTAGAAATTGCGATTGCTTTAATGAAAAGAAAAAGAAATCCTCAATCCTTAGATTTAATTACAAATGAAGTTTTTCAAAAAAAAGGAATGAAGGGAACAGAACAAGAAATTGCGCAATTCCAAGTTGACTTTATGCTAAGTGGATACTTTATTTGTTGCGGTGAAGATAAAAATGGAAACCATCTATGGGATTTAAAAAATCGTCAACCTTCATCTATGTTAGACAAAGATGGTGGATATTTGGAAGATATCTATGCTGATGATGAAGATGTTGTTAAAAATGAATTAAAAGATGATTACCTAGAAGATGAAGATAAACTTTCTGATTCCTATTTAGATGATGACGATGATGAAGAAGAAGAGGATGAAGAAGATGATTTAGAAGATGAATTAGGACTTGTTGAAATGTCAGAAGATGATGAATCATCCACCATGGAAATCACAGTAGACGATGATGAAGAAGAAGAGGATGAAGAAGAAGATGACATTGAAGAAGAACTAAAGAAAAAATAAGAGGCCGATATGTTTTTAAAATTTCAAGATTTAGAACCAATTCAAAAAGAACATATGAGAAATGGAGAGGGACATGTCATTTTAAGAAAATGGGAAACTGAAGATAAAATGATTGCCCAAATTACAATACCAACAAATTGTTCCATTGGTGTTCATACACATGAAGAAGATGAAGAAATTATCTATGTGATTCAAGGTAGTGGCATATGCTATGTGGATGGAAAAGAAAATCCTCTCCAAGCAGGTATGGTAAATTATTGTATGAAGCACGAAAACCATAGCATTAAAAATACAAATCCTGAAGATTTGGTATTATTTGCAGTGATTAATAAAAAGATTTTATAAAAAAGAATTGCAAAAACAAAAATATTTGATATAATAGAATAGAGCCCAAAAGAGTTCTCTATGTATAGGGAATTCTTTTTTATTGTTTATAGAGGTAGGAGGAAGGCATGGCAAAGTTTATTTTTGTAACTGGTGGTGTAGTTTCTAGTTTAGGAAAAGGGATTAATGCATCTAGTATTGGAAGATTATTAAAAAATCGTGGATTAAAGGTGTTTATGCAAAAATTTGATCCATATATAAATGTGGATCCTGGAAACATGTCCCCTTTACAACACGGTGAGGTATTCGTAACAGATGATGGTGCCGAAACAGATTTAGATTTAGGCCACTACGAGCGTTTTATTGATGAAAACTTAAGTAAATATTCTAGTGTAACAACAGGTAAAGTTTATTTAAAGGTCATCGATAAAGAGCGCAAAGGAGAATATGGAGGAAAAACAGTACAAGTGGTTCCCCATATTACAGACACGATTAAAGAATACTGTTATAAAGCTGCAGAAAATAGCCATGCAGATATTATTATTACGGAACTTGGAGGAACTGTTGGCGATATTGAAGGACTTCCTTTTTTAGAAGCGATTCGTCAAATGAGAAGAGATGTGGGATATAATAATACATTATATGTACATAATACACTTGTACCATATATTTCCGCATCCCAAGAACTAAAAACAAAACCAACGCAACATAGTGTTAAAGAGTTACAATCCCTAGGAATTTCTCCGGATATTATCATTCTTAGATCAGAAAGAAAAATTCCTCAAAAAGACAAAGAAAAAATTGCTTTGTTTTGCAATGTTAATATAGAGGCAGTCATTGAAGCAATTGATTGTAAATATTTATATGAAATACCTCTTAATTTAGCAAAACAACATATTGATGATTATATTGTTCGTCACTTTGGCTTAGAAGCAGCTCCTCTAGATATGAGCGAGTGGACAAAAATGGTTGAAAACATCAAAAAAGCTAAAAAAGAAGTGACAATTACTGTTGTTGGAAAATACCCTTTACAAGATGCTTATTTATCTATTCATGAAGCATTGAAACATGCGGCATGGCATCATCAAGCAAGTGTAAAAATTGAATACATTGATGCGGAAACTGTAGATATCGATAATGTTGAAGAGCTACTTTCTAAAACGGATGGTATTTTAGTTCCTGGTGGTTTTGGAGAGCGTGCTGCTATTGGGAAAATGGTTGCGATAAGATATGCAAGAGAACATAAAATTCCATATTTTGGTATTTGTTTTGGCATGCAACTTTCCTTAATTGAGTATGCTAGAAATGTATTGGGATATCCTGAGGCAGGCTCAACAGAATTTTCTGAGAATTGTAAGATGCCCATCATTGATTTGAAGTTTTCAAAAAGAGGAATGGAGAACCATATGAGACTTGGACTATATGATTGTCACTTAGCTTTGGGAACAAAAATATATGGAGCATATCAAGTACAAGATATTCGTGAACGCCATCGTCATCGCTTTGAATTTAATAATCAATATAAAAAGATTTATGAAAATACAGATATGGTTTTTTCGGGAATCAATCTTGAAAATGATATTGTTGAAACAATAGAATTAAAAAATCACCCATGGTTTGTTGCTTGTCAATATCATCCAGAGTTTTTATCTAGACCCAATAAACCACATCCATTGTTTTTAGGATTTATTAAAACATCATTAGACATTAGAGAAACAAAATCTTTGTAAGATAAAGAGGTGAATAAAAATGTTATCAGATATTGAAATTGTAAAACAAAGTAAAATGGATTGTATTCAAGATGTTATTAAAAAATATGACATTTTAGAAGATGAATTATATTGTTATGGTAAATACATGGCAAAAGTAGATTTAAATATATTCAAACGTTTAAAAGATAAAAAAGATGGAAAACTAATCTTAGTAACGGCCATTACACCAACACCAACAGGTGAAGGAAAATCAACAACGACCATTGGTCTTGTTGATGCAATGAATCGTCTAGGATATTCTTGCGTTGGAGCGATTCGTGAACCTTCCCTTGGACCTGTTTTCGGTGTTAAAGGAGGAGCTGCGGGAGGAGGATATGCACAAGTAAATCCGATGGCTGATTTAAATTTACATTTTACTGGAGATTTACATGCAATTACAACCGCAAATAATTTAGTCAGTGCTGTCATTGACAATCATTTATATCAAGGAAATGAATTGCACATTGATCCAAATCGTATTTCTTGGAAAAGATGTATGGATTTAAATGATCGTGCTCTAAGAAAAGTTGAAATTGGATTAAGTAGTAAGAAAGAAACAAAGAGATTTGATTATTTTAATATTACCGTTGCTAGTGAAATCATGGCAATTCTTTGCTTATCCACAAGTCTACATAATTTAAGAGAAAGATTGGATGAAACTTTAGTGGCATATAGTTATGAAGATAAACCTATTTATATTAAAGATTTAAAAATTACCGGTTCTTTGATGGTTTTATTAAAAGATGCCATTAAACCAAATATCATTCAAACTCTTGAAAATAATTTAATATTTGCCCATGGTGGACCATTTGCAAATATTGCTCATGGATGTAATTCACTTTTAGCAACAAAACTTGCTTTAAAAACAAGTGATTATGTCATTACAGAAGCAGGTTTCGGTGCTGATTTAGGAGCTGAAAAGTTTTTAGATATCAAATGTAGAGAAGCAAATTTAAAACCAAACCTAGTGGTTATTGTTGCAACTATTAAAGCATTAAAATATCATGGTGGTGTTGCTTTAGATCAGTTGAAAGAAGAAAACGTTGAAGCTCTTAAAAAAGGATTAGAAAACTTAGATAAACATTTAGAAACTATTCAAACATTCGAGTTACCAGCAGTCATTGCAATTAATCGTTTCTTAACAGATACAGATGAAGAAATTAAAGTATTAAAAGAATGGGGAAAAGAGCATCATGTCAGTGTATGCCTAAGCGAAGTGTTTGCAAAAGGTGGCAAAGGCGGGGAAGAACTAGCAAGAGAAGTTGTAAAACAATGCCAAGATACTTCTTATGTCCCTTTGTACGATATGAACGATTCACTATTCACTAAAATTGAAAAAATTGCGAAAAAAGCGTATGGTGCTGCCTGCGTTAAATACACAGAAGAGGCCAAACAAGCACTAGAAGAATTTGACAAAACAGATAAAAGAAATTATTATATTTGTATGGCAAAAACACCAAATTCACTATCTGATAACGCTAAGATTATTGGTCGACCAAAAGATTTTACCATTACAGTAAAAGAAGTTCGTATATCTACAGGGGCAAAATTTATGATTTGTTTAACGGGGGCAATTATGACAATGCCAGGTTTAAGCAAAGAACCAATGGCCATTAAAATTGATATGAATGATAATTTTGAAATCTTTGGGTTAATGTAAAAAAAGGAGTTACTCATGTATTTAATTGATGGAAAAGAAATTGCAAAAAAAATTCGTAGTGAAGTTAAAGAAGAAGTAAAAGCCTTAAAGAAAAAACCACATCTTTTAGTGATTTGGGTTGGAAATGATTTGGCAAGTCAATCTTATGTAACTTCTAAAGAAAAGGCGTGCAAAAATGTAGGTATAGAAACAACTACTCTACATTTAGATGAAGATACATCACAAAGAGAACTGATTCAAATCATTCAAGAAGCAAATCAAAATTCAAATATTCATGCTATTTTAGTGCAAATGCCACTGCCAAATCATATGGATGAAAGGAAAGTCATTGATGCAATTGACCCTAAAAAAGATGTGGATGGATTACATCAAGTCAATCAAGGTAAATTGATGTTAAATATGCCTGGAATCATCCCTGCAACTCCTAAAGGCATTATGAAACTAATAGATGCATATAATGTTGATTTAACTGGGAAGAACGCTATTGTCATTGGAAGAAGTATGTTGGTGGGAAAACCCATTGCCATCTTGATGCTCCAAAGAAATGCAACCGTAACCATTGCTCATTCTAAAACAAAAAATTTATCTGAATTAACAAAACAAATGGATGTTATTGTTAGTGCAGTAGGAAAACCTAAACTAATTACAGTTGATATGGTTAAAGAAGGAGCGATTGTTATTGATGTTGGAATTAACAGAGTTTTAGGAACAATTGTTGGAGATGTTGACTATTTATCTGTTGCTGATAAGACGAGCCGTATTACTCCAGTTCCTGGGGGCGTTGGACCAATGACCATTGCTTGTTTATTGGAAAATGTAGTGGAATGTTATCGTTTCCTTGAAGATAAATAAAATAAATATATAAGAAAAAGAAATATCTTTCCTTTTGGAAAGATTTTTCTTGTGAGGAGGAAGAACATGAAATTAATTGTAGGCTTAGGAAACCCAGGAAAAGAATATGAACACACTAGACACAATGTAGGATTTATGTTTATCAGTAAAGTAGTCCAAGAGTTAAATGGGAAATTTTCATTAAGCAAACAATGGAAGTGTGAGAAGACAGAAATGCTCATTCAAAATGAAAAAATACTTTTTATTAAACCACAAACTTTTATGAATTTAAGTGGTGAAGCTGTTTTACTTACAAAACAGTTTTATAAAATTGATATAAAAGATATTTTAGTCATTTATGATGATTTAGACTTAGATACTGGACGTATTCGCATTCGTAGTCATGGATCTAGTGGCGGACATAGAGGAATGCAAAATATCATTGATTTATTGGGTACAAATGAAATAAAAAGAGTAAAAATAGGAATATCTAAAGTGGATTCATCTAAAACCATTCAACATGTTTTAGGAGAGTTTTCTAAAGAAGAAAATCGTTTATTGGAACAAGCGATTTTCAAAGCAAAAGATATTATTATGGATTTCATACAAATCCCTTTTGAACAAGTAATGAATAGGTATAATGGATCATGAACAACATTGTAAAACTATTTCGAAAAAATACTTCAATAAAAGCATGTTTTGAAGAAATTCATCAAAAAAATAAATTATTAGTTAGTGGAGCCTTTTTTTCACATGAAGTTTTAACATGTGTAGAAGCGTTTCATGAATTTGATGATACCATTGTCTATGTGACGAGCAATTTATATAAAGCTACTCTTGCTTATGAAGCTTTGTGCGAAATTGTTGGATATGAGCAAGTCCATTTATATGCAGTAGATGAGGTTATCTCTGCAGAAGCCATGGCAACAAGCCATGAATTTCGTTTGGAAAGACTTCATGCAGTACAATCAATTTTAGAAAATAAAAAGAAAATCATCGTCACACACATTTGTGCCCTTGTTCGTACATTAATGCCAAAAAAAGAAATTGAAGAACATAAAATTACTTTTTCAGAGGGAGAAATTGTTCATCAAAAAGAATTAGCCAAAAAATTAATTGAATCAGGATACAAAAAAACACCAACGACAACTCAGATTGGAGAATTTAGTGTTCGTGGTGAAATTATCGATATCTATCCCATCAATACGTCTCATCCTATTCGTATTGATCTTTTTGACGATGAAATCGAATATATTAAAACATTTGATGAGGGAACCCAAAAGACAATCGAAAAATTAGGTTATATCGATATCTATCCAGTCAATGAACTTGTTTATTCGAATCCTGAAGAAATCGTAAACAAAATAAAAAAAGAAATTCGTGATGAATCTTTGATTCAATCCGATTTAGAGGATATCTTATCTTTTTCTGTCACAGAACGTTTGCAAAAATATGTATCCTATTTTTACTCCAAACCAGAAATATTGTTAGATTATTTAAATCATGCGATTCTTTTCTTTGATCAACCCATGATGTTAAAAGAAAGTTATGAAAAAAGTGTAACAGAGTTAGAAAATTATTTACAAACAAAACCAGAATATAAATCATTACATTTATCTTTCTTTGAGGATTATTATCGTGCATTTGATTATTCATTTAAACAAATCTACTTTCTTGAATTCAAGCAAACTCTACCAAATTTAAAATTAGATGGTATCATTGACATCCATGGGCAACAAATATTAAACTATCAAAACAATATTAAACATTTTATTGCTGATGTTTATACGACGAAAAAAACTTTTGTTATTGTCTTTTCTAAAGAAGAAACACTAAATCTTTTAAAAACTATTTTAGATGAAAGTCACAAAGAATATCATTATTCATTTACAATTGATGATATTCAAGAAAACAAAGTAAATTTAATGATTGTTGATTTTCCAATGAGCTTTGGATTTTTAGAAGGGATAGAAGTCATTAGTGAACAAGATATTTTTAAAAAGTTAAAGTATAAACATGCAAAATATCGAAGTGCCTATCAAAATACACAATCCATTCAATCTAAGGAAGAACTAAAACCAGGAGATTATGTTGTTCATTATGATTATGGAATTGGCCAATATTTAGGAATTAAAACGGTTGAATTATCGGGAATTAAAAATGACTATTTAAGAATTTGTTTTGCAGATATTGAACTTTTAATTCCTGTTGAAAATATCCACATGATTGAAAAATACTTAGGTAGTGAAGGTAGTATACCAAAACTGACGACTGTTGGAAGTAAAGAGTGGGAAAAGAAAAAGAAAAAAATCAAAGAAAAACTAAAAGATATTGCAAGAGATTTAATTCATTTGCAAGCCCTTCGTGAACAAATTCAAGGGGCTATCTATAGTGAAGATGATGAAATCCAAAAATCGTTTGAGGATGATTTTGAATTTGTTGAAACAGAGGATCAAATTAAAGCTGTCGAGGAAATTAAAAAAGATATGGAACAAGGTCGCATTATTGATCGTTTGGTTTGTGGAGATGTTGGATATGGAAAAACAGAAGTGGCGATACGTATTGCAATGAAAACTGTTTTAAATGGAAAACAAGTTGCTTATCTTGCTCCTACCACTATTTTAACAAGGCAACATTACTATACTTTTTTAGAAAGATTTAAAAATTATGGAGTCCATGTTGCATTATTAAATCGACTAGTTCCACAAAAACAACAAGAAAGAATCCTTGAAGAATTAAGGAATGGTCAAATAGATATTGTCATTGGAACGCATTCACTTTTAAGTGATATGGTTCAATATAAAAATCTTGGTTTACTCATTGTGGATGAGGAACAAAGATTTGGTGTTATGCATAAAGAAAAAATAAAACAATATAAAAATAATGTTAATGTGTTAACATTAACAGCTACCCCAATTCCAAGAACATTACAAATGAGTATTATGGGAATTCGTCAAATGAGTTTAATGGAAACCCCTCCCCAAAATCGTTACCCTGTTCAAACCTATGTCATTGAAGAAAATGATGCCATTATTCGAGAAGCTATTTATCGTGAATTAGGTAGAGGTGGGCAAGTATTTTATTTACACAATCGAATTCAAGATATCGATCGTGTTGCTTTAAAAGTTCATCGACTTGTCCCAGAAGCACGTATTGTTGTTGGACATGGAAAAATGTCAAAAACGCAATTAGAAGATTGTATGCAATCTTTTATTGATAAAGAGTATGATGTTTTAATTTGTACCACCATTATTGAAACAGGTATTGATATTCCCAATACCAATACTTTAATTGTCGATATGTCCGATCGACTAGGACTTGCTCAAATGTATCAAATTCGTGGAAGAGTTGGGCGAAGTGATCGAGTATCTTATGCATATTTCATGTATCCAGAAGATAAAGTTATCACAAAAGATGCCCAAAAAAGATTAGAAGCTATTCGCGAATTTACGACTTTAGGAAGTGGATATAAAATTGCTGTACGTGATTTAGCTATTCGAGGTGCTGGAGATATTTTGGGAAGTGAACAATCTGGTTTTATAGATAGTGTTGGATTAGAATTATATATGAAATTACTTAGTGAATCTATTGATGAAGTTCAGGGAAAAAAGAAAGAACAACAAGAAACTAATCATTATCAAGTAGAAGTATCCAAACATGTTAGTGATCAATATGTTTCTGATGATGATATTAAGATTTATATTCATAAAGAAATTCATGGTATTGAGACAAAAGACCAAAGACAACAAGTGATTACTGAATTAACGGATCGTTTTGGAAGATTAACCGAAGAAATTAAAACTTATATTGATAAGCAATATATGGAAGGTTTATTCAGAAAATATCATGTTGAAAAAATTCAAGAATATCCTACTTATGTTTTAATCATTTTTAAACAAGATGCAACAACTTTATTAGATGCAAGTAAACTATTTATGGAAGGATATAAATTAAGTTCTTCTTTTTCATTTGAATACAAAAATAAAAAAATTTACATGAAACTGAAAAAAAATATCAATAATAAATCATGGATTGAAGAAATTATTCAATTATTTGAAAAAATAACTTCATGATTTTTCCTGTATAATTTTGAAAAAATTTACCAATACTAATGTTAAGCGAGGTGAATAACTTGAAAGCTACAGGTGTCGTAAGACGAATTGATGATCTTGGAAGAATTGTTATTCCTAAAGAAATTAGAAGAAGCCTTCGAATACGTGAAGGGGATTCTTTAGAAATTTATTCTGAAGGAAGTGATGGAATCACTTTAAGAAAGTATTCTCAAGTTGAATCCATTGAAAACTTCATAACGCAATATGCGGAAGCAATTTATTCTTCCACAAAAAAAGAAATCATTATTACAGATACTGAAAAGGTCATTGCTGCAGCCGGAGGATTTCGTAAAGACATTATTGGTAAAAAAATTGATATTCGCTTAGATGAAAGAATTCAAAGAAAACTAT
This sequence comes from uncultured Bacilli bacterium, assembly GCA_947627395.1. GTDB lineage: Bacteria > Bacillota_I > Bacilli_A > ML615J-28 > CAG-698 > CAKOMG01. The sequence goes on from CANQVW010000001.1 coordinate 16,016, forward strand.
TACAATCTTTCACTAGAGATGAACATTTAGAAATTACAGAAAACTTTACTGTAAAATCATGTGCTCTTTTAAAGCCAATTACCATCTATGGAGATGTTGTCGGTTCGGTAATCATCATTAGTGATAAAATGGATGAGATAGAAAAGATGCTTGTGGAATCATCAGCTTCTTTTATCTCAAAATATTTAGAATCATAAGAACTGTTTATGTTAAGTATTCTGCACTGCATAAGCAGTTCTTATTTTTGAATACAAGTTTTTTTATGATTTATCTTGAAGATGCTACCATAATATGGTATAATAAATACCTGTAAGGGAGATTAATATGGAAAAAATCGCAATTATTTCAGATGTAAATGCTGGTTTGGATTATGTAAAAAAAGATTATGGAATTCCAACTTTGCGTTCTATGATTCACTTTAACGATGAGCATTACATTGATGGTATAGAAATTAAAGCCGATGAATTCTATGAAAAGGTGAAAGAAAATATTGTGAAAGGAATCATTCCCCACACTTCTGCTCCAACAGTAGGAGAAGCAATGGAACTGATTGAATCTTTGATTCAACAAGGTTATACAGATGTGATTATGTATTCCATTTCATACAATTTATCATCCATTGGGGAAATGGTTGAAAATTTAAGTAGAGAATATGAAGGCAGTATTCGTATACATGTAGTCAATACGAAAACAGCAACATATCTACAAGGCTATTTAGCAGTTGTAGCTAAAGAAATGGTTCAAGAAGGAAAAACAGTTGATGAAATATTAAAGTATACAGATTATTTAATAGAAAATTCACATGCTTATTTTGTTGTGGATGACTTAAGCTTTTTAGTTAAAAATGGTCGTTTAAGTAAAACAGCGGGTAATATTGGTGGACTATTTAAAATAAAACCCGTTTTAGAAATGACAAAGGACGGCAAAATTGTAGCATGTAAAAAAATTAGAACTCATAAAAAAGCTGTTGAAAAATGTATACAACTGATTATTGATGAAACAGCCCAAAGCAAGAGAGTAAAAATTTTTGTTTTCCATACTTGTAGAGAAAAAGATGCTTATGATATTAAAGCTTATTTGGAAGAAAAAATTAAATCAGCTGAAGAAATTGAAGTGCATATGGTTACTCCAGCAGTTGGTGCTCATATCGGTTGTGGAATTTTAGGAATTGGATATTATATTTTAGAAAAATAAATTTGAAATGTGACTAGATACTGGGATAACAATTTAAACTAGTCAGATACGATGATTTAGGAGGAATTATGAGAAAAGAAAGAAATGTAATCAAAGCAATGTTCATTGCTGCTGCTATTTTTGCGGCAGTGGGTCTAATCTGTTTTATTATCAAAGGTGTTGAATACATGATGAGAGATGTATCACCAAAATGGATCAATACCGTAACGATTGTTGGTATTGTAGCGTTTGTTGTTGCGGTAGTTATATTAGTTGGAATCATCATTTTTGCGTCTATTGTTGATAAAGAGAATGTCAATCATCCGAAAAAGAGCGATGAAGAATTGCTAGCTCAGTACAAATCAAATAAAAATAGAAAATAAGGAGGAGTTTTTGAAAATGTTAGTAAACATGGTTGAAATGCTTAACAAAGCAAAAGAAGGAAAGTATGCTGTTGGTCAATTTAACATCAACAACTTAGAGTGGACAAAAACAATTTTATCCACAGCTGAAGAAATGAAATCACCAGTCATTTTAGGTGTTAGTGAAGGTGCTGCTAAATACATGGGTGGCTTTAAAACAGTTTGCGGAATGGTTAAAGGAATGCTTGAGGATTTAAATATTACTGTTCCAGTAGCAATTCATTTAGATCATGGATCTACTTTTGAAAATTGCAAGAAAGCTATTGATGCGGGTTTTACTTCTGTAATGATTGATGGCTCTCATCATCCAATTGATGAAAATATTAAAATGACAAAAGAAGTTGTTGATTATGCTCATGCAAGAGGCGTCAGCGTAGAAGCTGAAGTTGGTACTGTTGGTGGTCAAGAAGATGGTGTCATTGGTGGAATTAAATATGCTGATAAAAATGAATGCGTTAAATTAGTTCAAATGGCAGCAGTGGATTGCTTAGCTCCAGCTCTTGGTTCTGTTCATGGACCTTATAAAGGAGAGCCTAAATTAGGATTTGTTGAAATGGAAGACATTAAACAAGCAACAAATAAGCCACTTGTTTTACATGGTGGAACAGGTATTCCTGATGATATGATTAAAAAAGCTATTTCTTGTGGAACTTGTAAAATCAATGTAAATACAGAATGTCAAATTGCATTCCATAAAGAAATTCAAAAAGTTCTTGCTGAAAATCCTACCGTTTATGATCCACGTAAATTCATTGGACCTGCTTCAAAAGCGATTGCTGCAGCAGTAAAAGAAAAAATGAATGTATTTGGATCTGTTGGTAAAGCTGAATAAAATGAAGCAAATTGCAGTGATATAAACATCACTGCTTTTTTTATCTCATTTGACAACCAATTTAAAATATACTATAATGTATATAGATTTGAACCTAAAAAGGAGGAAAAAGATGGATTTATATTGTATATGTCCTGTTTGTGGACAAGAAATCATAGCCAAAGAAGAAATCATTGCATGCCCAAATTGTAAACAATCCTTTGATATTCATAGTGCTAAGCAAAAAAATCACTTCAATAACCATATTGAAAAGAAAAAAAGAGATTGTAGAAATTTCTTTTTGAATCAACAATTTCAAGATGTTATCTATTTTGCTGAAGATATCTTGAAAGAAGAGCCAAATAACATGCTTTATCGTTACTATTTGTGTATTGCATCTTCAAAAAATAAGTCCTCTGTACAAAAAGATTTTCTTCGATTTCAAAATTATACAGGAACAGATGAAGAAATAAATGAAGTATTTTGGTACTTAATTGAACAAAAAGATCGTTTTCCATTAGAGTATTTAAAAGAGTTTCTTACCTTTTATCATGCAGATTCAAAATATCTAGATATTTTATCTAAAGATGAACCTGAAAAAGAAAAAAAAATCGAAAAAGAATTAAAAGAAACTTTATTTTCTATGATTCCTATTATCAATACGTCTACAAAATTATCTTCCAATAAACAAGATGGAATATTTTTTATTGGAATAGCTGTTGTTTTAGGATTGATATTTTGGCTTATCGGCCATTTCTTTGTTCCAAAATATATTATTTATCCTTCTTTTATCTTTTTAATGATTTTTCCTTGTGTTTTTTTAGCTTGTGGGATCACAAGAATTGTTTTTAAGCGAAAAAATAAATTATATCAACTTCTCTTTTTCATTCTCCTTTTTTATATTGTGACATTTATTGTTACAATTCCTTATCACTCTTCAGGTTTTTTTTCATCATTGGGGAAGCATTTTATATCCATTTTTACATCCCCTTATGATTTTGTGAAAAATTTAATTAAACATATAGAGGAGATTCCAATCGAATGAGTATTAGATATATCAATGAATATAGAGCATTATTATCCAAAATAAATATAGAAAAAGAGAAGTATAGTCAAAAATTATTGAATAAAAATTTGGAAAATGAAAAAGAAATTCGTTTGTTAGAAGAAGAAAAGCAGCGTCTAAACGTTCGTTTTGTTATTTATTGTGGTGCGTTTTTTGTTTTGTTTGGTGCCTTTTATCAATTACTAGGGTACTTTGATGTGCAAAAATATGCTTGGATAGGATTTGTAGTTGGTGTATGCGGTGCATTATACTTTATTATTAAACTGATTTTAGACACAAAAAAAATTAAAAAACTTGAAGAATCTGATCAAAATCAACTTCAAGCTGAAGACAATATACGCCAAGAAATTCAAAAATTAAATGTGGAAAAGATGAAATTAATTCTTTTTATTATTTGTTTGAATGAACATTTCTATGAATTATCCTCCATTCAAGACACAGAAGAAAGAAAAGCATGTTGGCTTAAGAAAAATTATCTATGGATTGAAGCAATACAAAGAAAGTATGGATATCACGCAACCATTGAAGAATATGAAGAATATTTTGAAGAATGGAAAAGTAAAAAAGATTCATAATGATTACATAAAATCATAAAATAAAGCATATTCTTTATGGGTGAATATCATAAAATGTTACTTATTTGGTTAATTTCAATGTTACTCTCTTTTATTTTGTATTGGATATTTGGGGATATTGTCCTTTTCATTACAATTTTAGGAGTTGCCATCACAGTTTATATCTTAAAAGGAATTAAAAAGCAAAGCTTCATTTATTTAGAAGTGATTTTACTTGTAATTTATGGCCTTTTATCATTATTATGTTTAATTTTTCCCTCTGCAATTACCCTAAAAGTTCTTGTCATTATCTTAGGGGTTTGGTTTATGATTTATATTTATGCTTACAAACGACTTTCATAGGAATATTAAAAGTAAGTAATAGCAAAAATAGGTAGGTTAATATGAAGAGATATTGTTTGAATTGTTCTACATCATTTCGTACTCATCAAGCATGTTGTCCAAACTGTAATAAAAATGATTATTTTGAAGAGCATTTTTTCTATATTATTTTTCATGAAAAAAAGTATTTAAAAAAAGAATGGTATGAAATGACTACTTCTTTTAGAAAATTTAATGAAAAAGAAATAGAGTTAAAAAATCAGGGGCTTTCCCTTACCTTGACTCAAATTGAGCACATCATTTTTTGGAACGTAAAAAAGCACACGTTTTTGGGCAAAAATTTGGTAGCTGCTTTATTTTTGTTAATTTCATTAATAAGTTTTAGTCTCGGCGTATTTTTTCAATACAACGCAAATTTCGGGCTCGACCTAAAAAATCCACAACTTTTCATTTACTCTCTTTTTATAGGAATTTTATTTCTCATTTTGAGTTTTATTTTGTTCTATTTTTCATTTGTGAAAAAAGAGAAATTAATTTATACAAAAATAAGAGGTCAATTTGGATATAAAAGAATATCTAAAAAAGAGTATTTTAGAATGATAGAAATCTTTCAAAAAAAGATTCAAGAGAACTATGATTTATACCCCAACATCTATACAAAAAGATTACTTCTTAGACGGTTTGATTTAGATGATGTAAAGGACGTTTATTTATTTGGTAAAAACCCGCATGTAACTCAGTATTTAATGTGGGAAAACTTTCAAAATGAAGAAGATGCTAGGCAAATGATTCAAAATGCTATAAAACAATATGAAGAAGGAAAAGAATATAAGCTAGCTATTGAAGAAAAGACCACAAAAAAGGTCATTGGATACATTGGTTTATCTAGATATGATTACTCATTATACACATGTCAAGTGGTTTATGCATTGAATGAATCTTATTGGAATCAAGGGTATATGACAGAGGCTTTGCAAGAATTTGTTTCTTATTTAGTAAAAACAGGAAAAAAGACAATTTATGCAGGACATGTGAAAGAAAATGCTCCTTCAGGAAAAGTTTTATTAAAATGTGGATTTATTCGTGATCAGAATCGTGATACAAGTTTAGTTATTCATGGAGAAGTGAAAGAAATATATCAATATATCTATCAGATTCAAAAAGAAAAAGTGTAGTTTTTTTCTACTCTTTTTCTTTTTTTAAATTGAAAATTCCCATAAAAACAGGTATAATATGGATGGAAGTGAAAATATGAAACAAAAAAAGATTTATATATGTTCGTCTTGTGGATTTGAAACCAAAGAAAAAAATAAGACATGTCCAATTTGCGGAAAAGAAATGAAATATGAAGAAAAAGATTTTACTGAATGTAATCCTACTCTTCCTAAATCTTTTTCAAACTCGGAAGAAAAAGATGTAAAACTAAGTTATTATTGTCCTACTTGTCGAAAAGAAAGTCATCAAAGTATATGTATTTGTTGTAATACTGTTTGTTATTTATCTATCGAGTACCATAAGAAAAAAGCAATTGTTCCTAAAATAGATCATTTAAGCGATGTATATAATGAAGATGAACTTAAAGATATGGGTTATTTTTTAACACAAGAAGAAAAGAATTGGATATATCATTATTATCGAGGTGCACACAGATTCTTTTATAAAAGAGATAAAGTAAAATTTGGAGTTTTCCTTTTTACAGCTTTATTAATGTATTTTACCTGTTTAGAAATTTTCTTTTATATGCAGGAAAAGGAATATTTATTTGTTGGTTATTTTGTGAATGGATTAGGAAATGGATTGTTTTTATTATTTTTAATATTGGGAATATGGTATTTGTTTGATGCAAGTATTGTTGAATTCAAAAAGATCCCCACGCAAGTTGCCTTGTTTGTGATGGTTCCAATGGTGATGCAAATCTTTTTATGTATTTTTTTGAATGTTACAAGTCGATTTATGTTTATATCGGGATATATTTTTATGCTATTAACAGCATTTATTTATTTCATCTATGTATGTTGGTGGAAAAAACATGAAAAATAAATTAGTTTCTTTTATACTCGTGATTTATGTGATTTTAATTCTTGGATTAAGTATAGCGACTGCGTTTCGATTAAATTTAGTTCATGGTTTTACCATTATAATGCAATCTATTTTTAAAAATGTTGATGTGAATCATCTTCATCGCTGGATTCATTTTTTATGTTTAATCTTGGTTTATATAGGATTATCACTTCTTTTACTTTTATTTATTTTAAATTATACAGAACAAAAGCGAATACTGATATTTTATACTTTATTATCTTCATTGGCTATTGCAGCTACTTCTGAAGGAATCATCTCATTTCAAGTTCGGATTTCATGGATAGATTATATTGTTATAGTTTCATCCATTCTTTTCGGAATCTTTACTGGATTTTTTGGAATGTCTATTTTAGTACATCATAAAACAAAATTAAAGAAATAAAAAAAATAAATTGTAAGTTTAAGAAAAGCATGGTATAATTAATTCATTAAAGAGAAGGGAAAAAGGAGGAAAAAATGAAAAAAATAGTTTATGGATGTTTTTTTATCCTTACCATTCTTTTATTATTTGGTTGCCAAAATGGAAAATCAGATAGTTATATTAAGATTGTTGGTGTGGATGAAATTGAAGTTCAAATGTCAACACAATTTGAACTTGAAACAAGTGATGATGTAGATTCATCTGAAGTTTTGTGGATTTTGAGCAATCCTAAAATTGCTACTTTAGAAGATGGTCTTTTTACAGCAAATGATTTTGGGATAGCAACTATTACGGCTGTATCAAAAAAGAATGCTTCTATCTATGATTCAAAACAAATTACTGTTGTTCATCCACATGTTCGTGATATTATTATTGAGGGAGAATCACAAATTGTGATTGGAAAAGCTGCGTATTTAACGGCAACTATTGTTCCAGATATGGCAGCTAGTGAAATTACTTGGACGAGTAGCGATGAATCGATTGCAACCATTTCTAATGGAGTTGTTATAGGATTAGAAGAAGGAGAAGTCACAATTTATGTAACTTGTGATGGTTTTACAAAAGCTTTTTTAATTGAAGTGATTTCTAAGCCATTAGAAGTAGTGATTACAGGGGAACATCAAATGGTGTTAGGGACTGTTCAAGAATTAAAGTTCAATGTTGATGAGGTTATTCTTTCTTCAAATAATGAAGAGGTTGTTCAAGTTTCTGGGGATAATGTTATTGCGACCAAACAAGGAAGTGCGATTATTACAGCGGTGAATGCTGAAGATGAAAATGTTACAGGAACATTTGAAATTATTGTAAATGGATATTTAAATCGTCCAAAATCAGCAACATCAGAAGAATTGAACCGAATCAATGAAATCATGGAGCAAATGACATTAGAACAAAAAATTGGACAAATGTTTATGATTGAAGCTTCATCTGAAAGAACTAATGCAGCAAATGGTTTACCAATTATTATTGATCGTGATCAAGGTAGTACAGAACAAAGTAAGCAATATACAATTCAAGAATATTTAGAAGGATACCCTATTGGAAACTTCATTATCAATGAAGATAATATGATTGAAGGTAGTGAAGTCATGGTTAGAGGTATTAAAGAATTATATAAAATGGCAAAAGATACGACGAATATTTCTCCTTTAATGGCTTTTAATGAAGGAGATATGGGATATCATATACCTAAAGGATTTATTAATTTTCCTTCACATGCAGGTCTTGCGGCAATTCAAGACAAAGATTATACAGCTCAAGTAAGTCAATTGTATGCAAATATTTTGCAACAATATGGAATTAATTTAGTTATTTCTCCTTATATTACCAATGATGATAGTCGATATTCTATGGATCCAGCTAAAAATGCTTTGTATGCTGGAATTACTAGAAATGAATATCAAAAGAATGATATCATTTATAGTGCAGTTCTAGGATATAGCGATGGAAGTGGATATCAAAATTCTAGAAATCTTGAAGATTTAGAAGTAGATGAATTCTTTAATCTTCGCTCGGCAATTATTTCAGGAATGCCAATGTTAACGATTGGAAATACCTATTATAATTATTTTGCTTCAACTCCAATTTTTCGAGAAAATCCATTTATTCAAGATTATATTCGAGATGAACTAGGATTTGATGGTGTTGTTTTTGTTGATCCAACAACAATGACAAATACAGCTCAATTTTATTTTGACACTTACACAGATATAGTCATAGAAGCGATTAATGCAGGTGTTGATATGATTGGATTCTATTTTAATTTCAATTCATGGAATAATTATAGAAATCGACGAATTTTAGAATCATTTGATGAAATTGTTGCTGCCGTAAGAGCTGGAACAATTTCCACAGAGCGTATTGATGAATCTGTATCTAGAATTTTACTTATGAAATTAAGATATGGTATTTTAGATAATCAAGAACCAACAGGTGGATTTAACTATCAAGAATATCAACCACTGTGTGAAGAATTAGAAAAGAAATGTTTTACGGCCATTGGAGATCACACAACCATTAATAAAAGGCAATCTACTATGGTCATTTCTATACCTAGTAGTGTTATATATTCACCAACAGTGTTAAAAAATTTTGGTGACCAGTTTGCTTATTATTTCTCCGCTCATGGTTATGCAGATTATAAAGTATACTATTCAAATTTAAGTAATTATAATCAGATTTTAACTGATCTTGAAAATTATGATCAAATTATTATAGCAACAAGTAATTTAAGAGTAGAGTACTATGGAAGATATTGTTTGTTAGTGCAAAGCATTTTTAGTACTCGTCCTGATGCGCTTATGATTGCCTTTAATTCCCCAGCAGATTATATGTATATAGATGGAGTCAAAAATTATATTTGCTTATATGGGGCGTATACTAATGATTTTGCTTTTTTAATGGATTATTTAAATGGTCAAGAAGAGGCTCAGGGAAAATTCCCATTAGATTGGAATAATTAAAAGATAAAGCGGTTTAACATAAGTTAGACCGCTTATTATTTTTTTATATCTATTTATTTTTTCATTCAATACTTGACTTAAAGGATAGAATTATGATAATATATAGAAGCAGTTTGCTGCTATGGCTCAGTCGGTAGAGCACTTCCATGGTAAGGAAGGGGTCGCTGGTTCGATTCCGGCTAGCAGCACCATTTTAATTGAATGAGCTCTAATTTCATTTAGGGCTTTTTTATTTTGTATAAAGAAGATTTTGATTCATTCTTTTTTTTGATTTGTACTTTTTGTTAATTGAATGAATTTTAACTTTGCATTTTTTCTAATTTATGATAAAATATACCATGTAGATTATAGAAACAATAGAAGGTGAATAAAATGTATGACGTTGTTGTCATTGGTGGAGGTCACGCTGGAGTAGAAGCCGCTTTAGCAACAGCAAGATTAGGATGTAAAACACTTATGGTGTTAGGGAGCATAAAACGAATTGCCAATATGCCTTGCAATCCCTCTATAGGAGGGCCTGCAAAAGGAATTATTGTTCGTGAAATTGATGCCCTTGGTGGTGAAATGGCAAAAGCCATTGATGCAACTTTATTGCAACTAAAAATGTTGAATAGCTCAAAAGGACCTGCCGTTAGAGCTTTACGTGCCCAAGCAGATAAAATTACATATCCTGAATATATGAGAAATGTTATTTTTTCAACAAACAATCTAGAAGTACTTGAAGGATATGTTACCTCCCTAAAAACGAAAGAAAAACAAGTTTGTGGAGTTGTTGTAAATGATCAAGAAATTCCAACCAAAGCCGTGATTATTGCTAGTGGAACTTATTTATCTTCTTGTGTGTTGTGTGGAAAGAGTTCCATTCCATCAGGACCTGATCAAGAACCCACCACTACAAAATTAAGTGAAAGTTTACGTGAATTAGGATTTCGTTTAATTCGCCTAAAAACAGGAACACCACCAAGAATTAAAAAAGATACTATTGATTATGATAAAATGACCATTCAATATGGAGATCAAAAAATTTATCGTTTTAGTTCAACAACAACTCACCCCATTCCATTTGAAAAACAAGTTGTATGTTATTTAACTTATACAACACCAAAAACACATGAAATCATTCGTGAGCATTTATTAGAATCAAGTATGTATTCAGGATTAGTCACAGGAGTAGGTCCTAGATATTGTCCATCCATTGAAGATAAAGTTGTCCGCTTTAAAGATAAAGAAAGACATCAATTATTTATAGAACCAGAAGGAACAAGTATTCCTGAAATGTATTTACAAGGTTTTTCCACAAGTATGCCTCATGAAGTTCAAGAAGAAATGGTTCATTCTCTTCCTGGATTAGAACAATGTGTGATTACAAAATATGCTTATGCGATTGAATATGATGCGATTGACCCATTAGAATTAAAAAGTAATTTAGAAACAAAAAAGATTTCTAACTTATTCTTTGCAGGTCAAGTGAATGGAACCAGTGGATATGAAGAAGCAGCTTGCCAAGGGCTTATGGCTGGAATCAATGCCCATTTAAAACTGGTTGGAAAAGATCCTCTTGTATTAAAAAGAAATGAAGCCTATACAGGTGTTTTAATTGATGATTTAATTACAAAAGGAGTGAAAGACCCCTATCGAATGCTTACTTCTCGTGCTGAGTTTCGCTTATTGTTAAGACATGACAATAGTGAACAAAGATTATTAAAATATGGATATCAAGTTGGATTGATTAGTGAAGAAAGATATCAATCATTTCTTGAAAAAGAAGAAAGAAAGAATCATGTATTACATCAATTAAAAGAAATCTTTTTAACCCCTAAAATGGAAGTCAATCAATATTTAGAAGAACATAAGTTATCAGCATTAAATGAAAAAATCAGTGCATGTGACTTTTTAAAAAGACCTGAAGTAAATTGGGAAGATATTGAAGCGTTAACTTCTAAAACTTTTTCCTTAACAGATGAAGAAAAAGAAGAACTACTCATTGCAATTCGATATGAAGGATATATTTTAAAAGAATATAAAGTTGCCCAAAAAATGTTACAAATGGAAAATAGAAGAATTCCTCAAGATATTGATTATGATCAAATTCAAAACATTGCATCAGAAGCAAAAGATAAATTAAAAAAAGTACGCCCAGAAACCATTTCTCAAGCTTCAAGAATTAGTGGAGTCAATCCAAGTGATATTTCAATTCTTTTGGTGTACTTAGAAAGTAAGAAACAATGAACAAAATTGAATCTCATTCCCATTCTTTTTTAACATATTATCAATTTTTAAAGGAAGAAAATGAAAAATATAATTTAACCGCTATTACTTCTTTTGAAGAGGTTTATGAAAAACATTTCAAAGATTCTTTAATGGTTTGTAATGTTATACCAATGGAAGACATTAAAACCATTTGTGATGTAGGTAGTGGGGCAGGATTTCCTGGAATTCCATTAAAAATAGTTTTTCCTCATTTATCTTTAACCATTATTGAACCAACACAAAAGAGATGCCAATTTTTAAAAAAACTCATTGAAAAGTTAGAATTAAAGGATGTTACTATTATCAACGATCGAGCAGAAAATCAAAACAATTTAAGAGAGCATTTTGATCTTGTTTGTGCAAGAGCTGTTGCTTCTTTACCTATTTTATTAGAACTTTGTATACCATTAGTTAAAAAAGATAAATATTTCATTGCGATGAAAGGATCGAATTATCAAGAAGAAATCCATCAAGCAAGTCATGCTTGTAAAGTATTGGATTGTGTTTTAGAAATGGTTCAAACGTATGAACTATCTCAAGGATTTGGAACACATAGTCTATTAAGATATAAAAAAAATAAAATTACAAAATCAAGTTATCCACGTCATTATGCAACAATAAAGAAAAAACCATTATAAGAAAGGAAACATCTATGGGAAAGATTATTGCAATAGCTAATCAAAAGGGTGGAGTAGGAAAAACAACAACGACCATTAATTTAGGGGCTGCATTAGCTTTAGAAAATAAAAAAGTATTAATTATTGATTTAGATCCACAAGCAAATGCAACCATTGGCTTGGGATTACAAAGGGAAATGATTCATTTAACATCCTATGATGTATTAACAAAAAGTATTTGTTTAAAAGATGCAATTTATCAACAAACTATGAATCATTTAGATTTAATACCTGCCAACATTGCACTAGAAAATATTGGTGAGCAATTGTATGCTTACAATGAAAAAGAAAAAATACTTTCTCGTAAATTAGAAAATATTCAAAATGAATATGATTATATTTTATTAGATTGTCCACCATCAGTTGGAGTGTTAATTGATAATGCTTTATTCGCAAGTCATTCTGTATTAATCCCTGTGGAATGTGAATATTTTGCTTATGATGCTCTAACACAAATGGTACGTAAGATTCAACAAATTCAAAACAAGAAAAAAGAATATGGTTCTTCTTTAACAATCGAAGGTGTTTTATTAACCAAATTGGATAATCGAAATGTATTTGGGTACCGAATTGTTGATAAAGTAAAAGAACTTTTTCCAGATAAAACATTTAAAACAATTATTAGTCATTCTAGTCATTTACAAGAAGCTCCTATGCATGGTAAAAGTGTTTTGGAGTTTGCATATAATTCAAGAGGAAGTAAGCAATATCGGGAACTTGCTCAGGAATTATTACAAAATCATCAAAAGGAGGATTAAATATGCAATTTGTTCAATTAACCATTTCTGAAAAGATAAGTGAATGGTTTAATTTTCATACACGTCAATTAATTGTATCAGGAATTATTTTCTTTATTGCATTGATATGTATTTTATTTATTCATTTTTTTTCCTTCCGTTTTCGTAAAAAAGTGAGTAAAAAAGCAGAATCATTAGCGAACTTCTTACGTGGGATTATTGAAACAGCTGTGATTATTATTACAATATTTATTTTACTAGCTGTATGGAGATTTAATGTTGTGATTGCTTTAATTACTATGGGAATTCTTTTATTTGTCCTTGGTTTGGGTGCAAAAAATGTTTTGGGAGATGTTATTGCTGGAATTACCATTGTGTTTGGAAATTATTATGATGTAGATGAAATTATTTCCATTCAAGGGTTTAAAGGGAAAGTCATTGATATTGGTATAAGAAGTACTAAAATTATGAATTGGCAAGGAGAAGTTCGTATTTTCATGAATGGTTCTATTTTAGAAGTTAGCAATTATTCACGTAACTTTTCTGTTGCTAGTGTGCTTGTTGAAATAGCAAGAAAAGAAGATATCAATCATGTAATAACATTATTGGATGAAGAATTACCATCAATGAAAGAACTTTTTCCACAAATCATTGAAGGACCTAATGTTGTGGGAATTGAGGAAATGAATAGTGAAAAAATCATCCTTAGAATTAATGCAAAAACCAATCCAGAAGAACATTATGTTGTTGAAAGAGGATTGAAAAAATATATTAAAGAACTATTTGAAAATCATCATATAAAACTTCCTCATGAAAATGTCATTCTTCAATCTAAGGAGGAAGATCAACATGAATAATGCAAATATTTATCAACCTGGTGACATCTTGCAATTTAAAAAAGTTCATCCATGCGGATCTTCTACATGGAAAGTTCTTAAAATTGGTGTCGATTATAAATTAGAATGTTGTGGATGTCAAAGACAAATCATTATTCCTAGAGTAGAACTTGCAAAAAAAGTAAAAAAGAAAATTGAATAATAAAAGCTCTTTATTTTATATCTAGAGCTTTTTGTTTTTATATTGATATATTTAATTTATAATTTTATGTTATTTTTGATAAAAAAATGATATAATAAACAGAATGTAAAAGAGGAGGTTATTATGAAGTATAGTTTTAAATCATGCAAAATGTTAATTCAATTTTATCCACTATATTTAGTTGAACAAATTATTAAAACACTTATCTCCATTTTAACCCCATTAATTCCAATCTATGTCAGTGGGCAAATTGTTACATTATTTATGAAGGATGAAAAATTAACTTCCATTGTTATGATGACACTCATTGCTTTTGGAATTTATTTTTTATGTGAATTTATTATTTATTTATTTTCTTTCTATGAGGGATACGTGCAAAGAATGTTTTGTGCACGTTTGTCTACTGTATTCTACAGAAAACTTTCCTGTATTGATTATGATTTTCATGAAAGTCCAGTTTTTTTAAATGATTATACTCGCTCGTTAGAAGAAGGAGTCAATCATATATATTCTACTGCTAACTATACATTTACATTAATCATTAGTTTTTTTCAAAGTTTAAGTATATTTACTATTCTATTTCAAATGCATTATTTAACAGTTCTCTTTGCTTTTGTTTTAGGATTCATTTATTTATTGATACGTATTCAAATGGGAAGAATTAATCATAAAAGTCGCTCACTACAAAGACCCTACAGAAGACATACATGGTATAGTAATCGTGCTTTTACTTTAAAAGATGGAATGGCAGATTTAAAAACTTCAGAAATTGATGAGATATTATTAGAAAATAATGACATTGCACATGATAAAATCATTGAAGCATTAGATAAATATACATCCAAAGTCGCTTTATTAAATTTTATTGGTGAAATTTTAATGATGCTTATTTACCCTGGCGTTTTAGCAATTCTAGCTTACTTAACCATTGAAGGAGTTGATTTACCTGAATTCACTGTTCTAGCAACTGCTGCAACAACTCTTTCTAGTTTGATTGTAAGAATATCCACCAACTACGGACAATTACAAGATGTCATTGTGGAATGTCGTGTTCCGTTTGATTTAATGAACACGCAAGGTAAAATAGAAGGGGTCACATTAAAAAATGTCTCTGGAAATTTTGAATCTTTAGAAGTAAAAGATATGACCTTTTCTTATGATGGAAAAAAGAATTGTTTAGAACACATCAATATGGAAATCAAAAAAGGACAAAAGATTGCCATTGTAGGTTCAAATGGAGCAGGAAAAACAACACTTGTGAAATTGCTCTTACGTCTGTATGATCCAAATAGTGGATCTATATCCATTAATCATCAAAATTATCAAGAAACAACAGCTAAAGATATTCGCATTTTTGTCGGCGCAGTATTTCAAAATGTGGAAACATATGCCATGAGTATTGCGGAAAATGTATTATTAAGAGCACCCAAAACACAAGAAGATATTGACTTAGTTATTGAAGCTTTAAAATTTGCTGGATTGTATGAATCTGTTGAAATGTTACCTCAAGGAATCCATACGCAAATAACAAGAGAATTTGATCAAAAGGGAATTATTTTTTCTGGAGGTCAAAATCAAAAATTAGCTATTGCTAGAGGATATGCACAGCATTATGAACTATTTATTTTAGATGAACCATCTTCCGCATTAGATCCAATTGCGGAGGCAAAAGTATATCAAAATATGTTAGAACTTGGAAAAGATAGAACCATTATTTTTATATCTCATCGTTTAACCACAACGGTCAATGCAGATAAAATATATTTATTTGAAAAAGGAAAGATTATTGAAGAAGGGACACACCAAGAAATGATGGATAAAAATGGTATTTATAAAAAAATGTTTTTGTCACAATCCAGTAAATATTTAGGTAAATCATATGAATAAAAAAAGATCACTTCTTCGAAAAAATTGGATAGCATTTTGTTATGCTTTTAAGTTTTGTCCATCTTTACTTGTGTTTGCTATATTTTATGCCATTGCTAGTGTTGTTCGCTCCCTAAGTAGTGTTCATATTATTTCTGAAACTCTTGCTTTAATTTCAACAGGTGCAGATATTAAAATATTGTTTCGCTCTTTACTCATTTATATCATTATTATGATTGTTTGTCTATTTTTTATTACTTTTTATACTGGATATATTACTCCTCGTTATCGTGCTATTTATGAAAAGAAGATGCAACATTTCCTCTTTTCAAAAGTAAAAAATATAGATATGGCTTCCTATGATGATCCTGCTTTTTATGATCGCTTTTCAAGAGCATTAACAGAAAGTATTTGGACAGGATTTCGTATATACAATATCTTTTTAAATTTTATCATTAGTATCGCTAGTGCTATTGCTGTTGGGACCTATATTGTTATTTTAGATCCTTGGTTAATTTTATTGGTCATTGCATCTTCTATTATTAATACATTTATGATTGTTCATAACAATAATTTATGGTATGAATTATTTAAAAAGACTGAAGAAGAAAGAAGATATGAAAGATATGTTAATCGTACTTTTTACCAACAAAAATATGCAGGAGAAATTAAAACCACTTCAGTTAGTGACTTATTAATTGATAAATACAATGGTGCTGTAAATCATTTAGAAGGTAAATATAATCAAGTTTATAAAAAATTGGTTTTTCCTGAAAGTATTTATTTACTATCTAGAAATATTTTAAATCAAGCTGGAAGTTATATTTATTTAGGATATCAATTATTAAAGAAGCATATTTTAATTGATACATTTGGAGCAATGGTATCAGCAACCATTCGTTTTACAGGACACTTTTCTTCCATGGTAGAAAATTTTACAGGACTGCAACAACAATCGAGATATGTTGATGATTTTCTTTGGATTATCGATTATAAACCACAAATTGAAAAAAATGTTGGAAAAATATTTGAAGAAGAATTTCAAGAATTAAAAATAGAAGATATTTTATTTCGCTATCCTGAAAGTGATCAATACCAATTAAATCATGTTTCTATGACCATTCATAGAGGAGAAAAGATTGCAATTGTTGGACATAATGGAAGTGGAAAAACAACATTAATGAAGTTGTTATTACGATTTTATCAATTGCAAAGTGGAGACATTTTGATGAATCAGGTATCTTATCAAGAATATAA
Source organism: uncultured Bacilli bacterium (assembly GCA_947627395.1). Taxonomy (GTDB): domain Bacteria; phylum Bacillota_I; class Bacilli_A; order ML615J-28; family CAG-698; genus CAKOMG01. The sequence goes on from CANQVW010000001.1 coordinate 33,174, forward strand.
CGAAAGAAGTTTAAGAAAACAATTTTCGATTGTTTTTCAAGATTTTCAAATTTATGCATTGACAATTGCGGAAAATGTATTGATGAGAAAAGTTCTAAATAAAGAAGATGAAGCAAGAGTTTTAGATGCTTTAGATAAAGTAGGTTTGAAAGAAAAAATCTTATCTATGCCACACGGCATCTATACACAAGTAACGAGAGAGTTTGACCGTGACGGGGCTTCTTTTAGTGGGGGAGAAAGGCAAAGATTGGTCATTGCAAGAGTATTTGCAAGTGATGCTTCCATTTATATTTTAGATGAGCCAACTGCCTCTTTAGATCCAATTGCGGAAGAAAGAATTAATCGCCTTGTAATGCAAAGTACAAAAGATAAAACCATTATTATTATTGCCCATCGTCTTTCAACAGTCGTCGATGCGGATAAGATTTATTTAATGAAGGAAGGTAAAATTAAAGAAGAAGGAACACATCAGGAATTAATGAAGCAAAATCAAGATTATGCTGAAATGTTCTTAACACAAAAAAGATTGTATGAAAAACAAGAATCTATATAAAGAATAGATTCATATTAAAAGATTTCCTAGATTTTTAAGGAAGTCTTTTTTTAAAACAAATATGTTTTTCTTGTTCTTTTTTGGATAGTTTAGTATAATATATAAATAGAAGGAGAAGAAAATATGAGAACAGAGCAAGAAATGTTTGAATTAATTCATCGTGTTGCATATTGCGATGAAAGAGTACAAATGGTGTTTTTAAATGGGTCAAGAGCAAATCCAAATATTCAAAGAGATGAATATCAAGATTTTGATATTGTTTATTTTGTAACATCTCTTATAGATTATATCAATCATCCCCAATGGATTGATGTATTTGGATCAAGAGTGATTTTGCAAATTCCCGAAAACAATGAAAATCATATTACATATTTAATGCAATTTACTGATGGAAATCGTATTGATTTAACATTAATGACTTTAACATCTCTTTCTTCTTACTTATTAAAAGATACGCAAACGATTCTTTTATGGAATAAAACAGATATAGATATTTTTTTACCTAAACCAACAGATCAATCTCATTGGGTTAAAAAACCTTCTTACGATGAATTCATCTCATGCATAAATGAATTTCATTGGGTATCTTTATATGTTGCAAAAGGAATTAATAGAAATGAACTTACTTATGCAATGGAACATTTAAATCAGATTTTACGACCTGAATATATGAAAATGATCTCTTGGGCAATTGCCTCAAGGTATAAATTTCAAATCAATCTTGGGAAAAATTTAAAATTTATTAAAAACTATATTCAAGAAAAAGAAATGAAAACTTTGTTAGATACGTATTGTATCGCGAAAGCATCGTCCATTTGGAAATCATTACTATTAATGTTTGATTCATTTTCATCTTATTGTGATGAAGTTTCAAAATATTTTCATTATCAAATTCATTTAGAAGAACAAAAGAAAACAAAAGATTATTTGATTTATTTAAAAAATAGGAGAACAAAGCATGATTAAAAAATTTATTCAATATTACAAGCCACATCGAAAACTCTTTTTTATGGACATGATTTTTGCATTTATTGTATCAGCAATTGATCTTGTTTTTCCTATTGTTACCAATCGAGCTTTAAAAGTTTATTATAATGATATGAAAATGATTCTAATCATTGGAGCTGTTTTACTTGTTTTATTTTCAATTAAATTTTTACTAAATTATTTCATTGGGTATTATGGTCATGTTATGGGAATCCGTTTAGAAAGTGATATGAGAAGTGATTTATATAAAAAGTTACAAAGTATGGATTATCCATATTTTGATGACAAAAAAACAGGCGAACTCATGACCAATTTAACAACGCACTTACATGACATTTCAGAAATGAGTCATCACGCGCCGGAAGATATTTTCATCTCATCATTAATGTTTATTGGAAGTTTTGTTATTTTGATGATATTAAATTGGAAACTTACTTGTATTGCCTTTGTATGTTTAGCTGTTTTAGTTTGGTATTCTTTAACTAGACGTATATCAATGCGTAGAGGATTTCGCCATGCAAGACAAGCTCAGGGTGAATTAAATGCGAAAGTAGAAAGTAGTTTAAGTGGAATTCGTTTAACAAAAGCATTTCAGAATGAAGAATTAGAAGTTGAAAAATTTGAGGAATACAATGAAAAGTTTAAAAGTGCACGCTCAGAAACATTTAAAGCCATTGGATTATTTTCTTCAGGAAATGATTTCTTTTTAAATTTAACCAATTTAGCACTGCTCATTTTTGGATGTTATTTTTTATCTAAAAACGATATTGATTTAATTGACTTGACAACTTACTTTTTATATATCAATTTTTTAATTAAACCATTGACTCGTTTAACAAACTCAGTGGAACAAATTGAACAAGGTTTTTCAGGAATTGAAAAGTTTTATCAAATCATGCAAGAAAATCCTCAAATTGTTAGTCATCCTAATGCTGTTCATAAAACGGAATTTGAAGGACAAATTGAATTTAAAGATGTGTGTTTTCAATATGAACAAAAAGAAGGAATCCACATTTTAAATCATTTTAACTTATGTATTCCAAAAGGTAAAAAAATAGCTTTAGTTGGGGAAACAGGGGTAGGAAAATCCACCATTTCTAAATTGGTTCCTAGGTTTTATGATGTAACCTCAGGAGGAGTTTATGTAGATGATGTCAATGTAAAGGATTATGATTTAAAAGATTTAAGAAAAGCAATTGGACATGTTGAACAAGATGTATTTATTTTTTATGGAACAATACGTGAAAATATTTTATATGGAAATCCTAAAGCATCGGAAGATGAAATGATTGAAGCAGCAAAAAAAGCAAGAATTCATGAGTTTATTATGACACAACCTGAAAAATATGATACAATAGTAGGAGAAAGAGGAATTAAACTTTCAGGCGGACAAAAACAAAGAATTGCAATTGCAAGATTATTTTTAAAGAATCCTAAGATTTTGATTTTAGATGAAGCAACATCCTCTTTAGATAATATTACAGAAACATATATTCAAGAATCCTTAGATGAACTTTCCAAGAATAAGACCACCATCACCATTGCTCATCGTCTTTCCACAGTACGAAATGCGGATGAAATTATTGTTTTAGGAAAAGAAGGAATTATTGAAAGAGGAACACATCAAGAATTATTAAGCCACAATGGATATTATGCACATATGTATTCAGCAACACTTATGGTTTAGAAAGGAACACCCATGGCAAAAAAGAAAAAAGAACAAAATCAAACACAAGTCAATTGTAAGAAACAAATCAAAGAACAAAGAAATCAAAAAAGAAACATTTTCTGGATTTGTATTGGCATTGGATGTTTAATCATTATTTTATTGATTATCGTTAGTAATGTTTTAGATGTTGGGGAAAAACTAAGAAGAATTAATCCATATTTAGAATGGGGTTTTTACGCTTTATCTGTCATTTTGTTTTACGTATTAATTTTAAATCCATTACGTATTATTCTTTTTTCTCCTACTTTTTCTGTTGTCACTGTTGTGGATGAACAAAATAGAAAAAGTTATCGAGTTTATAAAAAAGTTGCTAGAAACATTATTAAAAATAATGATTTAAAAGATGAAGATTTAGCTTTATTAGAAGAGGGAATGGAACATAAAGAAGATTTACGTTTAGCTTTAAGCAAAGTATTTGATTCTTCTATTAAAAAAGCAATTAATAAAATTATTTTAGCCAATGCGAAAACAGTGTTTATTTCTACAGCCATTTCACAAAATGGAAAATTAGATATGATGACTGTTTTAAGTGTGAATTTAAAAATGATTAAAGAAATTGTTATAAAAGCTGGATTTAGACCTTCTTATGCAAAACTTGGAAAACTGAGTGTTCAAGTACTAGGAACTGCATTAATTGCGGAAACATTGGATGGACTTAATTTTACAGATTTATTTCCAACGTCTACTGCGAATTATATTGCGGAAATTCCTTTAGTAAAACCGATCGCCAATAGTGTATTAAATGGATTGGGTAATGGATTATTAACACTTCGTATAGGTATTGTTGCTAGAAGATATTTATTTTCAGAAACTAAGCCATCTAAAGATGAAATTAGAAGAAAATCCATTAAGGAATCTGTAAAAATGTTACCTTTATTGTTTAAAGAAGTATTAGCTTTTTTTCCACAAAAAATTATTAGATTATTCCGTAAGTCTAGAGAACAAGCAGAAAAAGCAGAAAAAGATTTTTTAACAGAAGATGGTGCAGAATAAAATAAAAAAGAGGAATCATCGTGATTCCTTTTTTGCTATTTTTCTTTTTTTTATTTTGTTATACTCTTTTTACTTTATGGAGGAGTATTATGAATCGATATTTATATATTATAATGATATCATTGTTTGGCCTATTTAGTGTAAATCATATATTTACTTTTTCTTTTTATATTCCTATTGTTACTTATTTATCTTTAAAAAATAGAAAATATTTATACTTAATGTTTCCTTTATCTTTTCTTGGAATGTATTTGTTTCACTTTACATTTTATCTCCCATATGCTTTATTTTATGGAAGTTTGTTTTTATTCACTTTACTTCTTCGTAAAAATCATTTAATAGCTATTTTATTATATGATGTAGCAATGCATATCATGACTACTTTTTTATTAGAAAATATAAACTTTTTTTATTTCTTTTTATCTACTTTTATTTGTATTTTATGGTCTTTATTTATTTTAATATGTGATGATAAGAGATCTATATATAGTATGGCTATGCTAGAAATGTTGATTTCCCTCGTATTAACACTTTCTACTATACAAATCAAAATTGAACAAATTCCGCTTGGATTTTATCTTGGATTATATTTTTCTATGTACTTATCTAGTAAAAAACAAACCTTAATGAGCTTATTATTTAGTTTTATCCTCTTTTTTATTTTTACTTATTTTCATATCACGTCCTATGGTTTCTTTTTTCCAATGGTTTGTTTTATTTATTTACTACCAAAATTATATAGTCGTTTTATTCCGTTATTTATGATTGCCATTGGTTATTTCTTTTATCCCACTTTATTTCCGATATCCTTTTTTATAAGTTTATTAATTTTATTAGTTATTTTTGAAATCACTAGACCCATTATGATACAAACAGTGGAAGAAAAAAAAGAGATGAACCAAATTTATTTACAAGCTTACCACCAAGTAGAACAAGAGTTAAATTCATTTGCTCTGTTTTTAGATAAAATATCGAACCAATTCAATAAAAAAGAAGATCATCAACTTCACAATCATATTGAAGAATTAATGAATTCATTTTGTTTTCGTTGTCCATCTAAAATGGATTGTTTTAAAAGAAATAAAAGTAAATTATATTTTTATTTTAAAAGTTTATTTGGGGAACATATTCATGAAGAAATTCATTGTCTCTATTTTGAAGAAATGAAAGCAAAAGCAGAATATCTTTTATCTAGAACAACTGCGGAAAAAAATACTTCCGATATTCCAAAATTTACGCAAAGCATATCTTACATTTTAAGACAATATAATGTGGATCATTATCAAAGGGAAGAGATAGAATATCATCAATGTATTGAATTAAAGAAAAGATTCGTGCAGTATGGATATTCCATATCCTATTTTCAAGTTGAAAAAATATTTTTAACAGACTTCCAAATTGATGTTGGTCTGTATGGAATTGATTTTGAAAAAGAAAAAGAAAATTTATATGAGTTATGTCGTATTTTTCCATTTCCTATTTCCTTAGTATATAAAGAACAAAAAAAGAATAAAACTTATTTTTCTATTCTTCCTAAAGTTTCTTATGATGTTCGTTATGGATATGGATCTATTGCTTTACCTGGAAATCAAATCTGTGGGGACAATTATTTGGTTAAATTACAAGAAAATTCAAAAGTTCTTGCCATGATTTCTGATGGAATGGGAAAGGGTGCACAAGCAGGAATTGAAAGTGCTAGAACACTTCATCTATTAGATGAAATTACAAAATCACAAATGAGTCCCGAAACTTCTTTACAAATCTTAAATACTTTTTATTATTTACAAGATGAAAATGAGCGTTATTCAACATTAGATTTTTTAGAAATTAATCGTTTTAATGGTGAAGCTTTTTTATATAAAGCTGGTGCAACAACAACTTTTATTATGCATGAAGATGGAAGTTGTGACCGATTCGAAAATGAACAATTACCTTTTGGTTTTAATGAATTCATTGTTTCAAAAAAACTTCAACTCAAAGAAAATGATTTAATTATTATGGCATCTGATGGTGTTTTCGAGAATATGGAAAATGAAGATGAGTTAGAAGAATATATTCGGGGAATTCGCATGATGGAACCACAAAAAATTACCTATGAAATTTTAAATTATGTTCGATATCATAAATCCATTCATTCCGATGATATGAGTGTGATTACTTTAAAAATGATTTTAGCGATGTAAAAAGGATTGATACCCTTTTTTAACTGCATAGACACGATATCCTTTTTTTCTTAGTTTTTTAGTTACTTCAACGCTTGTAATACCTCTTTCACATAAAAGATAGTAGTTTTGATGGACTATTAAAAAGAGGTTTGGTGAAGCAAGTAATTCATGTTCATCAATATGTATGGCACCAGGTAAATGAAATTGATCATATTCTTCTATATTTCTAATGTCAATGAGATTTGGATTTTTTATTTGTTCTAATTTTTTTATAGAAATTCTCTTCATTTTTTCATCCCTTACTATTTTATTTTTCATTTCTATGATATAATATGTATTAGAAAGGATAAAGGTGAAAGAAATGTCTATTGAAAAATTTCTAAGTCGTCATAAATTTTTTTCCTTCTATGCTTTAGATTTATCTATGGCTACAAAAGATCAATATCAAAAAATTATTGAAGTTTTTGAAGAATGTTTTATGGAGATATTTGTGAATGAAATGGAAGGATTGACGATTATATATTATACAAATTTCAATGATGTTTCTATTGAAAATATGTTGCCAACGATGACAGAAGATTTTGGGTTTGTAATGAAAGTATTTCAAAGCCACCATATTTCTACTTCAAAATTTTCTTATGTTCAACGTTTGGTATCTATCTATAAGAAATATAGTTTAGATAAAGCTAGACAATTTACGAATATTCGCTTTTTAACATTCGACTCTTTAGAGAATGAAGAAGCTTTTCACCAATTAAAAGAAATCATACTTTCTAAAGTGTTAGAAGATTCTAAGTTAGAAGATATTATTATGAATATGTTTGATTCAAATTTAAATGTTTGTAAGACAGCAAATGCTGTTTACATGCATAGAAATACCATTCACAATAAACTCGATGTCATTGAGCAAGAAACAGGATTAGATATGCAAAATTTTTATGATGCTGTTGTCATGTACATACTATTAAAGAGGGAATAAAATGAAAAGAATGATTTTGCTTATTCTGTTTCTATTATTTTTTATATCGGGATGCGATAAAAAACTAAAAATAGATGAAGTTGAGGTAAATGATCTTTTTCATTTGGAAGAGACAACTTATATTTATTTTTATCGTGATTCTTGTAGTGCTTGTGAAAGAGTTAAACCTAACATTATGGATTACTTAAATAAAAAAGAGGAAGAAAAGATTCCCTTAGTTGGATGTAATTTAGATGTTGAAGAAAATAAGGTCGTTTTGCGTCCTTATTTAGATCAAGATGGACAAGGTCCAAATGAACATTTTTATGTAGACAATGCGAAAAGTATCGAGGAGTTATATATTTCCGCAACACCTAGTTTAATTTTGGTAACAGTAGATCGTGAAGTAAAACTTTCCTTTTGTGCTGCTGGAGTTGCTTCCATTCGTGAATATCTTAGCTCTTTAGAAAAAATAGAAGAAAGTTAGTCAATAAAAAAGTAGGAGAAAGGCTCCTACTTATTTTTTTAGAACATCAAATTCTGTTTGTTCGGTAATTTCTTTTATGGTATAAGCAATTAATTTACTTAAATGATCAACATCATCCATACTAACGACTTCCGCACTAGAGTGCATATAGCGAAGTGGAATATTTAATAGTATGGTTGGAATTCCTTTTCCAGCATAATGAATTTTATCTGCATTGGTCCATGTTCTCCATGTGGTTGTGGAAAGTTGTAAAGGAATGTTTTGTTCTTTTGCAACTTTTTGTACGATTTCCACAAGCTGTTTATTCATAATGGTTCCGATACTTAAAGTAGGACCTTTACCTAAATAAATTTCATCATGATTTGATAAAGAAGGTAAGCTAGAAGTATCTGTTGTTACATCGACAACAATTGCACAAGTGGGGTTGATCAAATGTCCAAGAGCACTTGCCCCATTGGCTGTTGTTTCTTCCCCTACAGTACTGCTTGCATAGATTCCTTGAGTTAATCCCATTTCTTTACCCATCTCGAAAGCATTTAAAATGGAATAAACTCCGATTTTATCATCTAAAGCACGGGCAGCTAAAATGTGATCATTTAAAGGTAAATACGTGTCATGATGAACAACATAATCGCCAATTGCAACTTTTTGTAAAGTTTCTTCTTTAGAAAATGTTCCTAAATCTAATTCTAATTCACTATCTTCAACTTTATCATTTTGAATAGGTCGATATTGAGCAATCACTCCTGGAAGAATTCCATGTTTTGTAATAACATCCACTTGTTGACCCAAGTATAAAGATGGACGAATAGAACCAATACTTGCTAATTTACATCTTCCATCACTTTTCACATTCGTAATGGTTAAACCAATTTCATCGATATGAGCATCAAGTAAAACTTTTACTTTTGATTCTGGATTTAGAACACTGATGACATTACCGACATGGTCAGTAATGATTTCATCTGCAATGGGTTTCATTTGTTTCATCACTTTTTTCTGTAATTCTGTTTCATTCCCAGATAGACTAGGAGTTGAAAGCATTTCATATAAAAATTCTCTTTTCATGTTAGACCTCCCTTTTCTTTATTGTATCATATTTTGAAAAAAATAAAAAGTGAAATCCTTGTTTTGATTTTAAATTATTCTTATATAATATGAAAATGTTTCAAAGCATTATAAACACCATCATGATCAATATCATCTGTAATATATTGAGATGCACGTTTTACTTTTTCGATGGCATTTCCCATGGCAATCCCCATATGAACAAATCGAATCATTTCTTCGTCATTATGCCCATCTCCAATGGCCATAGTTTCTTCTTGTTGAATTCCTAAAACATCAATTAAATGTTTAATCCCTGTTGCTTTTGTTTCACCAACTGCATAGACATCATATCCATAATTATCTAATTTAGAGTAACTTAAATCTTTTTTGGTTGCTTCATAAAACTCATCAATATATTCATCTTCACAAAATAAATTCATTTGGTAAATATCTTCTTTTTGGTAGGGAAGAACTTTTGGAATTTGAATATGTAGGGGATCATATCCTAAATGACAACGCTTATCCTCAGGTTTTAATAAATAGTAGGAATCACGATTAATTAAAACCATGTTTAAATTTTTTTGATGAACTAAATCAATCACTTTTTGTACTGCATTTGGCTTACAAGGTTGATGATATAGAATTTTGTCTTGATCATCTAAGATTAAAGTACCATTGATGGTGACAAAATAATCAAAATGAATCACATCAAAAATTCCTAATTGAGCTGTTAACTCTTTGCTTCTTCCTGTAGCTAATCCAATTTTATACCCATTGTTATGGGCTTGTTGAATTGCATCAATTGCACTTTGCGGAATGGATTTTGTTTTGTGAGAATAAAGAGTGGAGTCCACGTCAAAAAAGATGATTTTATACATAAATTCCTTCCTTTTTTATGGATATTATTTTATCACAATTTGTATAAAAAGAAAATGAAAAAATGTTTTCAAAAAAGAAACATTACCTTAACTCAAACTAAAAAAATTGGAATCCCTAGGAATTTGTGCAAAGTGCACATTGTTATTTCTTTCAAAATCATGTATAATAAGAATATAAAATTAGAATTAAGGAGGAATTTTATGGCAACAGTAACACTAAAGAACATTAACAAAGTTTATGATGGTAATGTTCATGCCGTTATCGATTTTAATTTAAATGTAAAAGATCGTGAATTCATTGTCTTTGTTGGACCATCTGGATGTGGTAAAAGTACTACATTAAGAATGATTGCTGGTCTAGAAGATATTACTTCTGGTGAATTAAGAATTGACGATGAAGTTATGAACGATGTCGCACCAAAAGACAGAAATATTGCGATGGTTTTCCAAAGCTACGCGTTATACCCACATATGACTGTTTACGATAACATGGCTTTCGGATTAAAACTTCGTAAATTTAGCCGTGATGAAATAGATCGTCGTGTACAACAAGCAGCAGAAACATTAGGACTAAAGGCATTATTGAAACGTCGTCCCAAAGCTTTATCAGGTGGACAAAGACAACGTGTTGCTTTAGGTCGTGCTATTGTACGTGATGCAAAAGTATTCTTGATGGATGAACCACTATCTAACTTGGATGCAAAACTTCGTGTGCAAATGAGAACTGAAATTATTAAAATTACTGAAAAATTGGGTATTACTACTATCTATGTAACACATGACCAAACAGAAGCTATGACTATGGCATCTAGAATTGTTGTTATGAAAGACGGATATATCCAACAAATTGGTGCACCTAAAGATATTTATGATTTACCAAATAATAAATTTGTTGGTGGATTTATTGGTACTCCTCCAATGAACTTTGTGGAAGGAAAAGTAACTGAAGATGGTTACTTTATCTGTGGAGATCATAAAGTTGGTGTTACAAAACTTAAAATTCCTGCAGGAAAGTTCAAAATGTTAGAAGAACAAAAATATATTGATAAAGATATTATTTTAGGTATTCGTCCAGAAGATATTCATGATGAAAATGTTGTTGCGAATACATATCCTGAAGCAAAAGTAAAATTACAAGTTGAAGTATCAGAATTACTAGGTGCTGAAACTTTAATTCATGTTACGATGAATACTCAACCTTTAACAGCTAAAGTAAATGCTAGAGTTGACATTCATCCACATGATGAAATTGAATTAGCCTTTGATATGAATAAATGTCATTTCTTTGATCCTGAAACAGAATTAAGAATTGTACACTAATTGAAAGAAATCAAAAAGAGTTGATCTTCAACTCTTTTCTTTAAAAATAAAGGAAAACTATACCAAATTATAAAAAATGTGGTATAATACGATTGTATCATTTTATAGGAGGAAAACAATGAAGAAAACAATTAGAGATGTTGATTTAAAAGGAAAGACAGTTTTAATTCGTGTGGACTTTAATGTTCCAATGAAAAACAATGTCATCACAGATGATAACAGAATTGTTCAAGCACTTCCAACCATTCAATATGTATTAGACCAAGATGCGAAAGTTGTTTTATTTTCTCATTTAGGAAGAGTAAAAGAAGAAGCTGATAAAGCTAAAAATAGTTTAGCTCCTGTAGCTGTTCGTTTGGAAGAACTAATTAAGAAACCTGTAAAGTTTATTCCTACAACGCGTGGTAAAGAATTAGAAGATGCCATTAAAGCAATGAAACCAAAAGATATTGTGATGTTTGAAAATACAAGATGGGAAGATGTTGATGGAAAGAAAGAATCTAAAAATAATCCTGAATTAGGTCAATATTGGGCTTCCTTAGGAGATGTATTTGTAAATGATGCTTTTGGAACTGCACATAGAGCTCATGCATCTAATGCTGGTATTGCTGCTCATATGAAAGATGTTGTTGCGGGCTTCTTGATGGAAAAGGAAATTAAATTCATTGGGGAAGCAGTGGATAATCCTGAGCGTCCTTTTGTTGCTATTTTAGGTGGAGCTAAAGTTTCTGATAAAATTTCTGTAATTGAAAACTTATTAAATAAAGCAGACAAAATCTTAATTTGTGGTGCAATGGCTTATACATTCTATAAAGCTAAAGGATGGGAAGTTGGAACATCAAAATGCGAAAATGATTTTGTTGAATTCGCTCAAGGTTTATTAGAAAAAGCAAAAGGTAAAATTGTTTTACCATGTGATGTTGTTGCTGTAAAAGTAGCTGAAGAAGATGCTGCTAATGATTTCTTTGGTGCAATTGAAAAAGCAAAAGAAACAGTGTTCCCTGCTGATAAAATTGATCCTGAATATATGGGATTAGATGCAGGACCTGCAACGATTGAATTATTCAAGAAAGAACTTGTTGGAGCTAAAACAGTGGTATGGAATGGCCCAGCTGGTGTATTTGAAGTTGATAAATTCGCAAAAGGAACAAATGAAATTTGCAAAATTATTTCTGAATTAAAAGGTGCAACAACCATTATTGGTGGTGGTGATTCTGCTTCCGCAGCGATTAAACTTGGATATGCAGATAAGTTTACTCATATCTCAACAGGTGGAGGAGCTTCCTTAGAATATTTAGAAGGAAAAGAACTTCCAGGTGTTGCGATTATCAACGATAAATAAAAAGGAGAAAAATTTATGGCACAAGTATATAAAATGAATGTAGCGAATACATCAGGCATTGATGCAAAGTTAGCACAAAAAATCGTTCAGCGAGCTTCTGATTTTGAATCTGATATGACTTTAAGATATTTAGGAAAAGAGGTAGATTTAAAATCTATTCTAGGAATTATGTCTTTAGCTGTTTTAGATGGTGCAGAAATTGAAATTGAAGCAAAAGGTAGCGATGCTGAAGAAGCAATTCAAGCGTTGAAAGAAATGTTATAAAAGGAGAAACAAATGAGAAAACCAATTATTGCTGGAAACTGGAAAATGTTTAAAACAAGAGATGAAGCATTACAATTTATTTATGCTGTAAATGATCAAATGCCTTCCAATGAAGAAGTTGAAAGTGTCATTTTTGCTCCATTTGTTGTATTAAGATGTCTAGTTAAAAGACAAGGTGAAAATTTAAAAATTGGCGCACAAAATATGCATTTTGCTGAAGAGGGTGCTTTTACTGGTGAAGTTGCACCAAATATGTTAACCAGTATAGGTGTTACTTATGTTTTAATTGGACATAGTGAAAGAAGAGCTATGTTTAATGAAACGGATGAATCATGCAATAAAAAGTTACATTCCGCATTTAAACATGAATTAAAACCAATCCTTTGTGTCGGAGAATCCTTAGAACAAAGAGAAAATGGAACAACTGAAGAAGTGATTCGTCATCAACTTGTGGAAGATTTAAAAGGATTAAGCAAAGAACAAGTGAAAGAACTTGTGATTGCTTATGAACCTATTTGGGCTATTGGAACAGGTAAGACAGCAACAGCACAAATTGCTGACGAAACTTGTGGATATATTCGTCATGTTGTCGGTTCTTTATATGACCAAGAAACTGCTGATGCAATTCGTATTCAATATGGAGGAAGTGTAAAAACTTCTAATATTGATGAATTAATGGCTCAACCAAATATAGATGGTGCTTTAATTGGTGGCGCCTCTTTAAAATCTGATGACTTCATTACTCTAGTGAATGCAGCGTTAAAATAATAAAAATAACTCTATAGGAAATATCATATTCCTGTAGAGTTTTTATTTTGTAAATTAAAAATAAAATAAAAAATATGTATAGAAAAATATTCCTTGGCAAAAATAGTATTGAAATAAAATTCAAAAGGAGAACAAAAAATGAAAAGAATATTATTTTATGTATTAGGTTTCATGGCTCTTCTCACTTTTGTTACAGGTTGTAACAAAAAAGAAATTGTTGGAATTGAAGTTACGAACCATGAAGAATATGTTTTAAAAGGCTCTGATTTAAAAGGACTAAAAGTCAATACTATTTTTGACGATGAAACAAAAGGTGATCTAATCGATGTAACTAAGGAAATGATTTCTGGATATGATAAAACAAAAACAGGAGATCAAGAAGTCAAAGTTACTTATGAAGGAAAAGAATTTGTTTATCATGTTTTTGTCGCTGATAAAATTATTACCAATGCTACAGAATTAAGAAATGCATTAAAAAATCAAAAAGATGGGGAACATTATGCCATTAAAAGTGGTACATATGATATAGATCGTGATCAAGAAACTAAGTATCAAGATCAAGCAGGATTTTATTTTCTAATTACTGCCAATGATATTACTTTAAAAGGATTTAATGGAGTAACCATTAAAAGTTCAGTAAATAGTGAAAATGGTTCTTGGTCGAGTCAAAACTTAGTTACCATTGTTGGAAACAATACAACCATCGATGGAATCACATTTCAATGTAAAAAAGAACCAAACAAAGTGATTGAAATCTTAGGGAAAAACACAACTTTAAAACATGTGAATATTGAACCAATAGATAAAACAAAGTTTGCTGGAAGTATCTATTTAAGTACAACATCAGGAAACACAACATTAGAAGATGTTACATTAACATATGGTAGAATTACAACATCAGGAGCATCTGGATCCACTTTAACATTAAAGAATGTTGTAATTGATTATGCTGGTGCTGAGTTAGATGAAGATACCAATGAATTAACATTTTGGGGATTTGATAATTCAAGATCAAAAATTACAGTAAATGCATCAGATAGTAAAATCTTAGTTTCAAAAGAATTTAAGAATGCAAATGGATATCAAGATTTTGTGCAACATTTACCTAAAGGGCTAAGTGTAGAAGAAAAGAAATAATATATGAAAAGCAGTTTGTTAAGTAAAGGACTTAATAAACTGTTTTTTATTTCATGAATACTCATAAGATAAAATAGGAATAAATCAAGAAATTTATTTAAAAGTATTGCATTCTTTTTCAAATGTGATATAATTTTTTTGTCATAGAATGCCATAGGGAAGTGAAAAATATAGAAATGGATGACAGTATACTAGAACCCATTGACCTTTATCAAAGTAAATTAAAAGAACTTCATTTACGAAATACCAAAGAATATTTTGATGATTTGGTTAAGAAATCTGGAATTAATGTTGAAGAAAATAAACAAACAAGCCAAAAGATTCAAAAAAAGAAAATGGAACTAGAAAATATTAAAAAGAAAATTTCAAAGTATCATTCATATAAATCATTAAGTATTATTGGTATTGTTTTATTTTCTATTGTTGGAATTTTTTTATTATATCAATCGATTCAATATGCACTTGATTTATGGATCGGAATTGTTTCTATAATTCTTGCCGTAATCATTGATGTTTTATTCATTTTACTTATTGTAAAAAAGTTAAATGTTGTTTTGAAGAACACAGATCAAATTAAAGTTAAATTAGAAAATGAAATTCAAGAATTAAATCAATTAGCTTGGGAACAAATGTCCCCCTTAAACCAATTGTATGATTGGAATATGGGAGCAGATATTATGAAGAAAACAACACCTTTGTTGCAACTTGATCAATATTTTGATGCTAAAAAATGTCAATACATGATGGAAAAATATGGGCTATTGGAAAATGATGAAGAAAACATATCTACCTGTATGGTTCAATCTGGGTCTATCTTAGGAAATCCTTTTTTAATTCTTAGAAATTATTCACAAAACTGGACTCAACATATTTATAGTGGGGCATTAGTGATTCATTGGACAGAAGTACATCGAGATTCTGATGGTCATGTTCGTCATGTCAATCGCTCCCAAACTTTAACAGCAACTATTACAAAACCTGTTCCAACTTATGGATATAATACCTATCTTGTTTATGGAAATGATGCAGCACCTAACTTATCTTTTTCAAGGAATCCTTCTCATATTGAGGGAAAAAGTGAAAAAGAAATAGAAAAGATCATTAAGGAAGGGGCTAAAGATTTAGATCAAAAAGCAAGAGAAGCAGTATCTAAAAATAGTCAATACACTAGATTAGGTAATGATGAATTTGAAGTATTATTTGGGGGAGAAAATAGAAACAATGAAGTTGAATTTAGACTTTTGTTTACTCCATTAGCACAAAAAAATGAAATCAACTTAATTAAAAATACGATTGGATATGGGGATGACTTTTATTTAGAAAAAAATGGAAGATTAAATTATGTAAAAAGTAATCATTCACAAAATCAAAATTATGATAATAATCCCAATATGTTTGTAAGTAATAATTATGAAGAGGCAAGAGAAAAATTTATTCAATATCATATGGAATATTTTAAATCTATTTTCTTTGATTTAGCTCCTTTGATTTCAATACCTCTTTATCAACAATATAAACCAAAAGAATATATTTATCATTCAAATTATCCTTCAAATATTACACGTTTTGAACATGAATCTATTGCAAATTCATTTCCAATAGAGCAATTAAAGCATCCTAAAACCGCAACAAATGTTATTTTAAAAACCAATTTCATTCAAAGAGATCAACAAGCCGATCGAGTGAATATACGTGCTCATTCCTTCGCAACAGCTTCAAGGGTGGATTTTGTTCCTGTTCTAGGAGGAGATGGGCATATGCACAATGTCCCTGTACCTTGGGTAGAGTATTTACCTATCTATAAGGATACAGTCATGGAAGTGAAAGCCCAAGACACAAGTCGTCATGAATTCAATGCCAAACAAAAAGATGCAGCATTTATGGCGTTTATGCACAGCCTTAGTGGAAGTAATCCTTATTTATATGAAAGAGGTTTACTTGCTGCTTTGATTATTCGTGAAGTAGTGGAAAGAGATGTTGAAGAGTGGAGTGGATTTTTCAAAAATACCAATTCCAATATTCAAAATAGTAATGCTAATAATAGCAACATTCAAAATAATGAAAATAAAGGAGAAGAGTAAATTATGCCTAATCAATTAGACGAAATGAATGATTCCATTATGGAAGAAGGAAAAGACATTAATGTCATTCCCAAGCAAATACCAGTAAAAGTAGGAGTAGGTTCAACTATATTTGAAGTGATTCTTTGGGTATTAGGAATTATTCCAGGACTTGTATTTTTAATTATGAAAATTAAAGCAGGAACTTATTTAAGACAATTAGAACAAAAAGTACAAAGTGCAGCGTCACAAGTAGATAACTATTTAGAAAATCGTGTAGTTGTTTTATCTAACCTTGTAGGATTAGTCAATAAAGCTATAGATTTAGACAAAAGCACATTTGTTGAAATAGCTGAAAAACGTTCTGGAAACCATGCAGATGATGCTGAAAGAATTGAACTCGCTGGAAAAGTAGATGCATTAAGTAGAAACCTTAATTTAACAATCGAAAACTATCCAGAATTAAAAGCACATCAAGAAATTAGTGATGCTATTCAACAAAATTCATATTTACAAAGAGAAATTACAGCAGCACGTGAAGTTTATAATGACACAGTTTTAACTTGGAATAAAGAAATTCAAGTTTGGCCTACTAAAATGATTGTTGCTGCAAAACAAGGATATACCACCCGTATTCCATTTATTGCAAGCAAAGAAACAAAAGAAAAAGCAAGAGATGTCTTTTTCTAGTATCATAAAAAGAGTTCCTTATGTTGAACTCTTTTTTAAATCATTTTATATAAAACAAATTCATGAAAGTAAAAACAATTCATAGTATAAAATAAAAAATCATTCACATAATACATATATAAGAATATATTATATAAGGAGTGAAAAAAATGAAAAAGAATAATGTGAGTTTGTTTACAAATATATTTGATGATGGTTTTCCTTTCTTTTCTATGAAAAATGATAACTTAAAGTTAAGAACAGATATCAAGGAAACGAACATGGAATATATCTTTCGTGTCGATGTAGCTGGAATTGATAAAGATAATATTCATATTACTGTAGATAATGGATATATGG
The DNA here is from genome assembly GCA_947627395.1 of uncultured Bacilli bacterium. GTDB lineage: Bacteria > Bacillota_I > Bacilli_A > ML615J-28 > CAG-698 > CAKOMG01. Next base: position 50,894 of record CANQVW010000001.1, read on the forward strand.
TTATTGAAATTAAACAAGAAAAAGAAGAATGTGATAGCAATGAATTTTATATTCGTAGAGAACTAATGAATGGTTCTTGTTCTAGAAGTTATTATATAGGAGATATTAAAGAAGAGAATATTAAAGCAACTTATCAAAATGGATTAATTACCATCAATGTTCCAAAAGAAGATACACAAATGGAATCTAAAAAAATGATTCATATTGAATAACTCAAGTATCTGAAAAGCTTTTCATCTATTTTTTTAAAAAAAGTTGTTGACATTTAAAGCCAATTTGTATATAATGCTAGTAACAAGAGAGTTCAATAAACTCTTTGGCTTAATATTACAAGATAAGAAGATATTCTTTTAAAGAAGGTTTTTTCAAGAGTGTTTTCTTTGAGCATAGTATCAAAAAATGTGTGTAGTATACTTGTATTTTTTGGTACAGGTGTATGAAAGGCACCATTGTAAAATTAAGCCAAGCGATTGGCTTTTTTGTTTGTTTGGTTTTATTTACAAGATAAGAAAACTTTCTAATGAAAATTTTCTTTGAGCATAGTATCAAAAAATGTTTCGTACATACTCTCGTAGTATCACTTGTATTTTTTGGTACAAGTGTATAAAGGGGGATATTACCTGAGGCACTCTTTTGTTAAATAAAGCCAAGCAATTGGCTTTTTTTGTTTGTTTGGTTTTATTTACAAGATAAGAAAACTTTCTAATGAAAATTTTCTTTGAGCATAATGATGTTGTAAATAGAGTCAAGCAATTGGCTCTATTTGTTTTAAAAGGAGGTTTATAAATATGAAAACAAAAATGCGGCGATTATTCAAAACAAATCAAAGACAAAATAAAAACGAGAGAAAAGGAGAAAAGAAAATGAAAAAAATATTTGTTTTATTAGTTTTAGTTATGAGTTTATTTGCATTTACTGCTTGTAATGGTGATGATGAATTAGTGGTTTATACAGAAGCAGGTTTTGCTCCATTTGAATATGTAAGCAATGGTAAGATTGTTGGTGTTGATGTTGATATTATGGAAAAGGTTGGAGAAAAGTTAGGAAAAAAAGTTGTATTTGAAAATGTTAATTTCAATGCAATTGTGGATGCCGTTCATGATGGAAAGTTAACCAATGTAGGTGCTGCTGGTTTATCTATTACAGATGAAAGAAAAGAAAAAGTAGATTTTTCTAAAATCTATTATCAAGCAAATTTATATGTAATTTATAAAGATGCAAATGTTAGTGAAACATTTTCTAAACAAATGTCAGATGGAAATACAGGTGTTTATTGGTCAAGTTTACAAACAACCAATGGTATTGGTGTTCAAACAGGTACCACAGCTGATATATTCTTAGGTGATGAACTTCTTGAAGGTGGATCATTATATGGTGTTAAGAAAACAGATTATGCATCATTAGATGTTGCTGTAAATGATATTGGTTTAAACATTGATTATGTTATTATTGATGAACTTCCAGCTAAAAAATTAATTGAAGGTAAATCAGAATTAAAATGTCTTCCTTTATATTACGAAGGTGTTGATGGTGAAGAAGATTCTTTATCTAATGATGCTTATGCAATTTGCGTAACTAAAGGAGAAACAGAAATATTAGATGCTATTAATGAAGTTCTTGATGAATTATTAGTTGAAGATGAAGATGGTATTACAGGTATTCAAAAATTAATCAATAAACATTTAGGATTATAATTTAGGAGTGTATAAACATGTTATTTCAAACAGGATTGTTTCGTGATATTCAAAGAATATTATCGTCAAAGGAATTAGTATCATATTTATTACAAGGATTTAAAAATACACTTCTAATGACTATCGTTGCAGCTGCAATTGGTTTAGTTCTTGGATTTATTGTGGCAATGATTAAAATCTTTGCGAAAGAAAATAAATATTTAAAAATTCCTGCTTTCCTGTGTAACTGTTATACAACAGTCATTAGAGGAACACCAGTTGCTTTGCAATTGTTTATTATGGTATTTTCACTTCTTGCCTTTAAAGGATATAAAGTAACAGCCATTATATTAACATTTGGAATTAATTCAGGTGCTTATGTTTCTGAAAATATTCGTGCTGGTATATTATCTGTTGATAAAGGGCAAACAGAAGCAGGAAGATCTTTAGGGCTAAATTCTTTAACTACAATGGTGAAAATTGTTTTACCACAAGCAGTTAAAAATGTCATTCCATCGATTGGAAATGAATTAATTGCTTTAGTCAAGGAAACAGCCATTGTTTATATGGTTGGTTCAACTGTTGGTACATTGACATTTGATTTAAATCAAGCAACACTAACCATTCATAAAACAGTTCCTAATTATTTAGCTTCGCAATTGTTAGCTGCACTATTATATTTAGCCATTGTATATACATTAACCTTATTGATTAAATTATTTGAAAGGAGATTTCACCAAAGTGATCAACGTTAAACACATCTCAAAAAACTTTGGAAAGTTAACTGTTTTAAAAGATGTTAGCTGTGAAATCCAAAAAGGAGAAAAAGTTGTTATTATTGGTCCTAGTGGTTCCGGTAAATCCACTTTGTTGCGATGCATGAATTTACTAGAAAAACCAGATCAAGGAGAAATATGGTTGGATGGAAAATTAATATCTCCTATGGATATTTATTTGCATCCAGAAATTATTTTAAAATCTAAATCTTTTCAAAAGAAATGGAAAGAACAATCCATGAAGGAAGAGTCTAAAACACAAATTTTGGAATCTATTTGTCAAGAAAGAAAAATAAAGCCAAGGTTTGAAATAGGAAGTTTTCAAAAAGAAATAAAAAAGTTCATGAATGAAAATAGTTTGAATATCAATCAAAGTAGACAAAAAATGGGAATGTGTTTTCAACATTTTAATTTGTTTAATAACTTAACTATTTTACATAACTTAACTTTAGCACCAATTTCATTACATCTAATGAATAAAGCTGAAGCCGAAGAAAAAGCATCTTTATTGTTAAAAAGAATTGGTTTATATAATAAAAAAGATGAGTATCCATCTAAATTATCTGGAGGACAAAAACAAAGAGTTGCCATTGTTCGAAGTTTGTGTATGAATCCAGAAGTTATGTTGTTTGATGAACCAACAAGTGCTTTAGATCCAGAAATGGTTGGCGAAGTTTTGAATTTAATGAAAGATTTAGCAAACGAAGGAATGACCATGGTTGTGGTAACACATGAAATGGGATTCGCAAAAGAAATCAGTAGTCGAGTGCTTTTTATGGATGATGGAAAAATTATAGAGGAAGGAACTCCTAAAGAAATTTTTGATCATCCTAAATCTCCTAGATTAATAGATTTCTTAAGTAAAGTATTATAAAGAAAAGGAATATAGATATGAAAAAAGCAATTCAATTTGTTTTACCTTTGTTATTATTCACTCTGATTATCAGTTTGTTGTGTGGATGTAATGAAGATGAAGAATTACATCATAAAGTAGATGATGTATTAGAACAATATAATGATTTAGAAGAAAAGTATGGACAACTTCAAAATCAACTTCAAGATGTCCAAAATCAATTAAGTGGAATTTATGATCAAGTTCATAAAGAAGAAGTCATTCAAAATCCTGATTATTCTAATGAAGCATATGAAAAAGTAAAATATATTGACAAAGTATTACCAGATAGAGATTGTTATCATGGAGCCAATTTTAAGTTAGCACAAAAATGGATTGAATGGAATTTATTAGAAGCTGGATATAAAGCTAGTGACATTCAATATCAAGATGTTTCCATTATAAAATATGAGAAAAAAACAACTGATTTAAAAACAAAATATTCCCAAGCAAATTTCTCAACAGATGGAAAGAACTATCAAAAAGATGGACGAGATTATGTGGAACAAGAAAATGGAGAATATGTGAAAGTAACCATTGAAACTCCAAATATTATCGTGACTAAAAAAGGTAAATCAACAAAACAAATTATTGTTGGAGCACACTATGATGGAACAGGAACAGGAGACAATGGTTCAGGGATTGCACTACTATTAACAACAGCCCAACATTTTTATTCCATTGAAACAGAATATACCCTTCAATTCGTTTTCTTCACAGCTGAAGAATATGGATGTTATGGATCTACTCATTATGCAAATGAAATGACTGATGAAGAAGTAAATAATACTTTATATATGATTAATATGGATTCACTAGTTTGTGGCGATTATTGTTATTTATATGGTGGTATTCAAGATAATGAAAAACAAGTAGTTACAAAAACAGAAGCATTTGATCATGCAATGAAGGTAGCAACAAAACTAGGATTAACATTTAAACAAAACCCTTGGACATGGGAGAATCCAGCCCCAGGATATGACAAACCAGAGTATGCATCTCCATCCACTGGTGATTGGAGTGACCATGTAGGATTCAAAATGAGAAATATTACATATCTTTATATGGAAGCAACCAATTGGGAAATTCCAGGACCATATAAAGAATATGATGGTTATGGAGAAACTGTTTTAGTTGGAATGTTAATGAATACTGAAAATGATTATTTAGAATACATTGAAACATATTTCCCAGGACGTATTCAACATCATTTATCTCAATTTTCGCAATTATTAAATGGCTTATTAATTCAAACTGAATTTTAAAAGAGAAAAGAATCTAAAAAGGATAACTTATTCAACTTTATTAGATTCTTTTTTATTTTATCCATATCTTTACTTAACTAAATCAATTTGATTATAGTTATAGTTTTTAAAAATCTAAAAAACACTTGCAATCATTAGTCAAATACAATATAATATAGTTATAGATAAATATTTTTTATATGAGGGAGTTAAATAAATATTTTTAGTTGTTGATGATGAGGTCTATGTATCTTTGTATTAAGAAAAATAATTGTTAAACATGAAATATAGAATTAAAATGTAAACTCCCTTGTAATAGGGAGTTTTTTGCTATTTTTACCCAGTAAGGAGATAAACAATGAATAAAGGATACTTATTAAATAAAATTTACATATGGAATCAGGCGATTATTTTACTTTTGTTTGGGCACTAAAGTGATTTTTTCGCTTTCGTGCTGACCATAAAAACTTAAATTTTCTATATCTAATATTTATCACATGATAATTATTGTAATTTAAGGATAGATAATCTACGATTTTACTATACTTTATCATGAATTCACATTTAATTTAAAATAATATTCATTAATAGGGAGGGAATATAATATGAAAAAATTTTTATTTACTTTAATGTTTTCTTTAATTATGGTATTTTCAGTATTTGGTACTTTAGATAATGTAGATGTAAATGCAGCAAGCATGACAGAGAATTATAATATGTATGGTTTGGGAAAAACAGTAAATATTGCTAAAGATGGTTATTTAAATAATGATAGTATTAATGCAGCTAAAAGCATATTTGATCAAGAATGGCTTGAACAAAGATTGCAATCATCAGATGTAATTGAAGAAACAAACCAAAGTTCTTACACTAGTTCATTTTCATGTACCACTATCGAGGATTTTAAATTGAATTTAGGGTTAACGAGTAAATATAAAACAAGCATTGGGGGAAAGATTTTTGATGCATTCAATGCTACTGTAAAGGATTCATTCGAATTTAGTGGTGATGTAAAATTAAGTAATTATAAATATCGATTTTTCTATAAATGTTATGGCTATTATCCTAGATATTATGTTAACCTTGCTGGTAATGCTATTGTAACCGAATACGGAAAACATTTAGATAAAACATATGAGGGCTATTTAAACTTGTTATTTAGAGATGCTATTTCATCACAAATATTTTTTGATAAATTTGGAACTCATGTAATAACGTCAGGTAAATATGGAGGCAGCTTTGATTGTACTTACTTTGCAGTGAATAACCAAAAAGAAATTACAGCAGAAATGAAAGCAGATGCTGAAGCGGACGTTTCCGCAAAAATTTTTGATATAGTACATGGTGGTACGGGAGGATCTCTTCAATTCTGTGCTGCTACAAGTTACACTAAACTTACTTGTGCGGAAAATAGTAATGTTAAATCAATAGGTGGAGATGCCTTTGGACCAGTTAAATTTGAAGAGTTTGATGAAAAGATTGATCCATGGTTAAATTCTATAACAAATGAAACTGCATCATTGATTGATATTCCATCAAATGGGCTAACTCCATTATGGGAAATACTACCACCCCAACATTTAGATAAAATAGAGATTTTTAAAAACAAATGTAAAGAATATCTATTAAACAACTCTGATCAATTATCTGAATTTGACATTGCACTGAATTTAGGTGATACGTTCTCTGACAACGAATTTCATACTATTAGAACAAATGAAATAAAAATAAACCATAATAAACCAGAAGATAATGCAACTGATATTTTGGACTTAAAGTATGATTTAGGTGAAAAGGGTTTTAATTTGTTTAAGTCTGAAGGTTTTACAAAAGTAAAGATTGAAATTACAATGATTATGAGAGAAGAAAACGATGGATATCAATATGTTTATTTATATAACGATAATTCTGAACTGGCTAAGGAAAAATGTGAGTTAGGAACAAATGGCAAAGTAGTCAAAGATCCAACGTCATATACATTTAATTTTAAATCAATATCAATAAATATAAATGATATTCATGATGGAATTTTGTATATAAAATATGGATCTAGTGGATTATTTCAAGATGATTGGTTTAATAAGGACGTGAGTGTAAAAGTTACTTATTTTAAATAAGGAGGATTTATATGATATGTATAAACAAACTGACTAAGGAATATAAAACAAAAGAAAAATCATTTATTGCCT
>CANQVW010000002.1 GCA_947627395.1 uncultured Bacilli bacterium
CTTATACAGTCATTCGTGCAGGACACTGGTATCATCCAATTTATAAAGAAAATGTTTGGGATTTTAATCGCCTTTCTAAAAAGGACAAAATATTTGCTTATTATTGGTATGATTCACATCATGAAAATGAAGAAGATGTTTATCGAATGAATGAACAATATGAGGCGGTTATTGAAAAATGAAAATCATTTTATATGTTTTTTCAGGTACAGGAAATACGTATCGAGTCAGTCAATTATATCAAAAATATTTTTCTAAGTTAAATGACCATAATCAAGTAGATATTTATAGAATCACACAACAAAATCAAACGATACCCCATCCTAAAGAATATGATTTAATAGGTATTGGATATCCAATTCATGCCTTTTGTGCCCCCGAACCCATCATTCAATTTTGCAAGCAATTACCTGCTGTTCAAAAAAAGAAGACCTTTTTCTTTAAAACTTCAGGAGAAGGATTACATTTAAATGATTGTTCATCGCAAAAGTGTTTAAAAATTATTTCTAAAAAAGGGTATGATGTCATTATGGAAAAACATATTGTTATGCCCTACAATATGATTTATCGACATAAAGATGTCATGGCTAAACAAATGTGGATATATGCTCATGCCATAGCTGATTTAAATTGTAGAGAATTAACAAAGTTATATGAAAACAATCAAAAAACAAAAGTAAAACGTACGATTTTAAAAAGAATGTGGACCAATCCCATTGGGTGGATTGAGCGAAGATTTGCTCATTTACATGGAACATGTTTTAAAGTAGATCAAAAAAAATGTATCCACTGTAATCAATGTGTGAAAAACTGCAGTCAAAACAACATCTCCATTCAAAATGGGAAATACAAATTTGGACACAAATGTGTGCTTTGTATGGGGTGCTCCTTCACATGTCCACAAGATGCCATCCACATTGGAATATTTAAATTTTGGAAAGTACATGGAAGTTACCACTTAAATCATCTTATGCAAGATGAAACTCTTGAATTTCCCTATGTTCCAAATCATGCAAAAGGAATTTATCGAATCTATAAAAAGTATTATCGTGAAATGAATCAACAATTAGAAAAGGCAAACATCAATATTTACGACTATATATACAAGGAAAAAGACCATGAAGTATTATAAGATTGCAACATGGATTGTTTTTATACTTATTCTTTTGTTGGTCTTCTGGTTTATTATAAAGTTATGTCAAAGAAATAGAAAAGAAAGAATAGAATTTGTTCTAGAATTTAAAAAAGGAAAATGTTTCCTCCTTTATATATGGATTTTTCCCGTTTTATATATTGGTCATGTATTTCAAAAAGGTTTTAATTTAGAAAATGCAATTTCTTCTATATTTTCAGCTGTTAGTGAAACAATGGAACTGGTTGTTTTAAAATATAAAACAGGCAATATTTCAAATTTAATGGATGCTTATTTAGGATATAAAGTAGTGATTTATATTTCCTTTCTATTGGTAATGTTGAATGTAATTTTATTTGCAGCATCTATATTTGGACAGTTTGTTTGGCAACAAATACAGAAATGGAAATTTTACTTCAATAAAAGTGATGAATTAATTATCTTTGGAAAACACCCCAATAATCTATTGATATATCAAAGTGAAACGAATCGAAAAAAATATATTATTGATTCTTTTTCTTCTGAAGAAAGAGCTAAATTCTATTTAGAAAATATTTCTTATGTAAAATATCAACAAGAAGAACAAATAAAAAACATTGAAAAGAAAATCAATGAGCATCAACAATATGTCGATATCATTATTAATTTTGATTCAGAAGAAATGAATACAAATTTATGTGCTTCTTTCATTAAAAATATGATTGAAAAATATTCAAATCAGGAAGGTAAAGAAGCTTATGAAGTTTTAAATCGTTTATCTATTTATGTTTTTGGTCTTCCAGAATTTCAAGCAATTTATGAAAAAATTATGGAAAAAGGTCGTGGATGTATTCATTATGTGAATAAATATGATTGTATTGCAAGAGGTTTGATTGAAAAATATCCGTTTACTTTATTTATGAGTGAAGAACAAATCGATTACCAACGTTCAACAATCTATTCAGATGTAAACATCAATTGCTTTATGATAGGATTTGGTAAAACAGGTCAACAAATATTTTTAAATTCTGTTGCTAATCATACATTTATCGAAGAGCGTGATGGAAAAATACAATTAAAACCAGTTCAATATTATATTTATGATCGTCAAGAATTAGAAAAAAAGAAGAATTTAAATCATAATTATTATCGATATAAAAATGAGGTTCTTGTTAATAAAGATCATTATGATCAATATCTTCCACTTCCTGATTATCCAGCACATGAAGAATATTATCATATGGATATTGATGATCCTTCTTTTTATCGTCATCTTCAAGAACAAATGACAAAATCACCTAAAGACATTCATTTTATTATGATTACTTTTGGTTCAGATTTAAGTAATATTGATTTAGCACAAAAGTTGGCCATTAAAGTAGAAGAATGGAATGTGAAAAATGTTCATATTTTTGTGAAGGTAAGAAAATTAAACGAAATCATTCATGAACTAGTCTTAGATGATAAATATATTTTATTTGGTAATGAGCAAGAAGATGTCTATAACATTGAAAAAATAAAAGGTGGTATTACCAATGAAATGGCGCAATATAGAGATATAATCTATCAAATGACAAAAAATAATGAGTCATATGATGAAGTCTTAAAAAGATATAAACAAAAATGCAATGTTAATCAATGCCAAATAGAAAAAGAATCTAATCGATATGCCTTATTAAGTATGCGCTCTAAATTACATATGATGGGTCTTGATTATGAAAAAAAGAATCAGGATAATCGTGATGCCTTAAGTTTTGAAGAATATCTATCGATTTATTTAGGGGGTTCATCTTTTCCTGATTTAGAAATTGAAAATGAAACAAGAATAAAGGAGCCTAAATTATTAAACATTCCTGATTCAAGAAGAAAAACCTTTGCCATTTTAGAACATTATCGTTGGAATGCTTATCAAATTTCAAGGGGAATCATTCCTTCCACAAAAAAACAAATTTTAGAAGAAAAAACAAGTAGTGGATCATTTACCAATGGGAAGAATTATCATTTACGTAGACATGGTAATTTAACAGATTTTGATGGATTAGTTACTTTTAGAGAAATGATTGCTGAGCGTGATTATAAGCTAGATCCATCAAAAACTAAAGAACAATATGAAAAGGATAGGGATGTCATTAAATATGATTTCCAAATTTTAGATGATGCTTATTGGATCATGGAACATTGTGAATATAAAATCATACATAAAAAATAAATAAAAAAAGACATTTGGCATCATAAAGACTAAATGTCTTTTTTCTTTTGACTTTTTATGTAAAAGAAAGTATAATAGTATCAATAGTAAGAGGAAAGAAATGAAAAAAATATTAGAGTATGTGAAACCATATTGGGGAAGAATTTCCATTGGTTTAGTCATTAAAGTGATTGGAACATTAATGGATTTAGCGATCCCTTATGTTTTAAGTTATATTGTAGACCATCTTTTAGAAAAAGGGGACATTCAACTCATTTTTTTATTTGGTGGAATCATGATCGTATTTGCCATCATTGGGGTAACATTTAATGTCATTGCAAATCGTATGGCTAGTCGAGTTGCTCGGGATGTTACGAATCATCTTCGCCATGATTTATTCCAAAAAATTGAAAGTTTAAGTAGTGCACAAGTGGATGAAGTAACGATGCCATCCTTAATTTCTAGAATGAGTAGTGACACTTATAATATTCACCAAATGGTAGGAATGATGCAACGTTTAGGGGTACGTGCTCCAATTTTATTAATTGGTGGTATTATTGTTACCCTAACCTTAGACCCTATTTTAACGCTCATTTTGTTAGCAACACTTCCATTTATTGTTCTTGTTGTTTATTTAGTTTCTAAGGCAGGAATTCCATTATTTACAAAAGTGCAATTAGCTATCGATGATATGGTTAGAACCATTCGTGAAAATGTAAGTGGAATTCGTGTTATTAAAGCTTTATCTAAAGCAGAATATGAAAAAGATCGTTTTGAAAAAGTGAATAAAGATGTCATGAAATATGAGTTAAAATCAGGATACACCATGGCAAAATCAAGCCCACTCATCAATGTTTTTTTAAATATTGGATTAGTCGGAGTTATTGTTTTAGGAGCTTATCGTGTCAATCAAGGAATCATTAAAGTAGGTGTTATTATTTCTTTTACCACTTATTTCACCATGATTTTAAATGCAATGTTATCTATTACAAGAATTTTTGTGATTTACTCAAGATCTTCAGCATCCGCAGCTCGTATTCAATATGTTTTTAATTTACCAAAAGACTTACAAAAAGAAGAAGGACATCCAATAAAACAAGATGAAGGTTATATTACTTTTGATCATGTCACTTTTAGTTATAACAAGAAAAGAAACAATCTAGAAGACATTCATTTTTCTTTAGAAAAAGGAAAAAGCTTAGGAATTATTGGCGCAACAGGAAGTGGAAAAACAACTATTGTACAACTCTTAATGAGATTTTATGATATTGATCAAGGATCTATTCGTATTGATGGAGTGGATATTCGTAGTTTTGATATTCAAGAATTAAGAAAAAAATTTGGTGTTGTTTTCCAAAATGATACTATCTTTACTGATACCATTTATGAAAATATTCATTTTTCTCGTGATTTAAGTTTAGAAGATATTACAAATGCAACAGAAGTTGCGCAAGCCAAAGAATTCATCTCCAAAGAACCAGAAGGTATTCAAACCCTATTAACACCTAAAGGAACAAACATAAGTGGAGGGCAAAAACAAAGATTATTTATCGCTAGAGCTTTAGCAAATCATCCCGATATTCTCATTTTAGATGATGCTTCTAGTGCCTTAGATTATAAAACAGATGCAAAACTACGTCGTGATTTAAAGGAACATTTTTCAACAACCACTCAGATTATTGTTGCTCAAAGAATTAGTTCCATCATGAATTGTGATGCTATATTAGTGATTGATGAAGGGCATATGATTGGATATGGAACTCATGAAGAATTACTAAAAACTGTTGATATATATCAAGAAATATATCGCTCACAAATGGGAGGTACATTATCATGAATCGACAACAAGGAAAAGTAAGAACATTCCAAAAACCCAAAGATGTCAGATATGTATTAAAAAGATTGTGGCAATATTTATATCGTTTTAAATGGTCTTTATTACTCGCCTTTTTATTAACGGTTGCCTCTAATTTATTTTCTTTAGTTGGACCATTACTTTCAGGGTGGGCCATTGATGCCATTGGTGAAGGAATTGGCGAAGCACAGTTTGAGAAGATTTATTTTTATGCGATTTTAATGGTGATTTTTTATATTCTATCTTCTATCTTTTCTTACATTTTATCCAAACTGATGATGAAAATTGGTAAATCTGTTGTTTATGAAATGAGAAAAGATGCATTTGCAAAACTATCTATGCTTCCTGTATCTTATTATGATACCAATCAAATTGGAGATATTATTAGTAAAATGTCTTATGACATTGATACCATTAATACTTCTTTATCGAGTGATTTAATTTCCATTTGTACAAGTGTGATTACCGTGATTGGATCCTTAATTATGATGATTATTATTTCTCCTATTCTCATTTTAGTATTTGTTATTACCATTCCAATTTCTTTATTATTCACTCGTTTTATGTTAAAGAGGACGCATAAATTATTCAAAGAGCGCTCTGCTACATTAGGATATTTGAATGGGTATGTTGAAGAGATGATAACAGGAAACAAAACCATTCGTGCCTATGGAAGAGAAGAAAAAACATTAGATATTTTTGATGAATATAATACGAGAGCAACAACTGCTGCTTATCAAGCTGAATATTATGGATCTATGACAGGACTAGGAGTCAATTTTGTAAACAATTTATCCTTATCTTTAGTTTGTATGTTTGGTGCTCTTTTAAATGTGTATAATGGCTTTAGTTTAGGTAAAATCGGTTCCTTTGTTTTATATTCGAAAAAGTTTTCAGGACCTATCAATGAAGTTGCCAATATATTTACAGATATACAATCGGCACTCGCGGCTGGTGAAAGAGTATTTGCTTTAATTGATGCCCCTGCGGAAAAGAAAGATATCGAAGATGCCATCGTCTTAGAGAATGTTCAGGGAAATGTAACCTTTCAAAATGTTCAATTTGGATATCTTCCAAATCAAACCATTATTCATGATTTAAGTTTTGAAGCCTTAGAAGGAAAAGTTGTTGCCATTGTTGGACCAACAGGTGCTGGTAAAACGACAATTGTCAATTTATTAATGCGCTTTTATGATATTCAAGCTGGAGAAATTGATTTAGATCATATTCCAATTGACCATATTACCAGAGCTAGTCTACGCAAAAGTTATGCCATGGTTTTACAAGATACTTGGTTGTTTCAAGGCACTGTTTATGATAATTTAGCATACGGAAAAGAAAATGCCACCTTAGAAGATGTGCAAAAAGTAGCGCAAGCAGCAAGAATTCATCATTTTATTACAAGACTTCCTCAAGGATATGATACTGTACTTGTTGAAGGAGGAATGAATATCTCTAAAGGACAAAAACAACTCTTAACCATTGCAAGGGCGATGCTATTAGATGCCAAGATGTTGATCTTAGATGAAGCTACTTCTAATGTCGATACGAGAACAGAAATACAAATTCAAGAAGCCATGAAGCAACTCATGAAAGATAAAACTTGTTTTATCATTGCTCATCGCTTGTCCACCATTCAAAATGCTGATTTAATTTTAGTTGTGAAAGATGGAAATATTGTTGAAAAAGGAACACATCAAGAATTATTAAATCATGAAGGGTTTTATCATGAACTTTATTATTCACAGTTTCAATAAAGTTTTTCATAATTTTGCTTTATTTTTTAATGAAATATTGATATAATATAAATAGAGGTGTTTTTATGAAAGAAAAAAGTTCTGTTCAAAACATGTTATCCATGATATCTAATATAACATTAATAGTTGTTGCCAGTTTAATGGTTTTAGGAGTATGGTTACAATATGAAAATTATGTAAACGTTATTGCTTATGCTTGTATTACTATGAGTGTTATCGGAATTGTGGTCAGTGTTTTAGAAACAAAAAAACCAATTGAAGTATTTAAACAATTAAATATTTATGCATTTTTAGTTGTTATTGTTATAGCCATTTCAATTATTTTATCTTCTCGTATATTGTTATATATTGGTCTTGCATTATTTGGATTAACCTTGATTTTATTTATGGTTCCCATTGTTGGCGAAAAATTATCAAAGAATAAAGAAGACGGGAAGAGTAAAAAGAAATGAAATAAATAAAGTAAAGAGTTCTTTTCTCTTTACTTTATTTTTTAAAATAAAATGTCAAAGAAGGAGGAAATATGAGTTACAGCATTCACATCCGTTTTGTTGGTCAATGGGTATTAGATCATAAAGAAGATGAAGTATTACCTATTTCTTATATGATTGAAGAAATCGAAAAAGAATTTGGAGAATCAATCGAATTAAAAGATGAAAGTATTACAGAATTAGAATTGGTATTAACCAATGATAAAATTCAACCTGATGAAGTTAATACTAAAATCATCAATATCTTTTCAAATCATTATAAACAAGAAAATGACTTGAAAAACATAGAAATTGAAATAGCAACTTACGAGGCTATAGAAACAAAAGAAACAACAAAAGAAGAATCTACGCAAGACGTTCCAACAAAACCGCTCGAAGAATCACATTCAAATACTTCACATTTAGAAGAACTTACTAAAGAAGTTGAAGCATTAGTTGGAGCAGAAGATTTTAAAGCATTGATTAAAGAAGTATGCTTACTTGCTCCGATGATTCATGAAAATAAAACCCAAGATATTTTTCATCAACAGTCCTATCTATTTTCGATTAATGAGGGATGTGGACTCACGACTTATTTAAAATTGTTTTCTGAAATCATTCAAGAACTAAAATTAAGAGAAATGTATTATGGGGATAAAGTATTAGAAATACATTTATTTCCCCAACAAAATGATCGACCAGATCCAATAGAAATGGCTTTGAAAATCATTTCTGAAAATAAAAAAGCGAAAGCTCAAATATTGTTAATTGATATTAGTGAATGGATGAGTGAGATGAACACTCCAACCTTTAAAAGATTCTTATCTACGTTAGACCATTTTAAAAGTAATTATATCCTTGCTTTTCGTATTCCTTTTATTGAAAATGAAGTATTAGAAAAAGTACGTTATTCTTTAAATGATTTAATGTTTGTGAAAACATTATGTTTTCCACCCTTTAGTCCTATGGAATTACAAATGTGTGCAAAGAATGAATTGGAAAAATATCATTTTAAAATGGAAAATAATGCATGGGAAGGATTTCAAGTGCGCCTTTCAGAAGAAAAAAGTGATGGCAAATTTTATGGAATGAATACTGTCAAAAAGGTGGTCCATGAATTGTTATATAAAAAGCAATTATATAATGCCATTAAAAATACGAATGATTTCGTCATTCATAAAAAAGATACGCAAGATTTATGTCATTCATTTGTATTAAATGAACTCAGTGGAGAAGAAGAGTTAAATCAATTGGTTATGGCTCCCCAATTAAGAGAAAAAATTGAAGAAGTCATTTCACAAATTGAACTTTCTCAATCCAGTCTACATTTTTCTACCCCATGTATTCATATGAGATTTGTTGGAAATCCTGGAACAGGAAAAACCACCGTTGCTAGAATCATTGGAA
Organism: uncultured Bacilli bacterium; assembly: GCA_947627395.1. Lineage (GTDB taxonomy): Bacteria > Bacillota_I > Bacilli_A > ML615J-28 > CAG-698 > CAKOMG01. Next base: position 8,789 of record CANQVW010000002.1, read on the forward strand.
AAATCTTAAAAGAAAAAGGTGTTTTAAGAATTGGCAATTTCTTTGAATATTCTGGTCGCGATTTCTGCGGTCGATATGTGGGAGAAACAGCTCCAAAAACAGCAAGTATGTGTCGTGATGCATATGGGTCTGTCTTGTTTATCGATGAAGCTTATTCCTTATATAGAGGGGATGACAATTCAAGAGATTATGGTAGAGAAGCTTTGGATACATTGATTGCGGAAATGGAAAATCATCGCTCTGATTTTGTTGTCATTATGGCGGGATATACAGATGATATGGCTAAGCTGATGGAGGGAAATGCTGGACTTGCAAGTCGTATGCCTTACGTCATAGAATTTCCAAATTTCACAAGAGAACAACTCACACAAATTTATTTATCCATGTTGTCTAAAGTAAAATATGAAGAAGAAGTTGTTGCAATGGTAGAGGAATATTTCAAGCATCTTCCAGATGAAATCATAGAAGCCAAAGAATTTAGTAATGCACGTTTTGTTCGTAATTTATTCGAAAGAACACAATCGAAAGCTGCAATGCGTTGTCGATTACAAAAGAAAAATGTCTTGGTGGTGACCCGAGATGATTTCAAACGAGCAACAAGTGATAAAGAATTTAGTATCATTCTTCAAAAGAAAAAAAGAATTGGATTTGATGCTAAATAGATAAAGAGTCTAAAAAGACTCTTTTTCTATAGGAAATATTCGCTAAAATAAAAAGAAACAAAAAAGCAAAAGAATAAAAAAATTATAATATTTCATACCATAAAAAGAAAAAAGTGGTATAATATGTATGCTTTAAAATATACAAATAGACAAGGAGAATCAATATGGAATTGGTCATTAAAAATCTTCATGCACAAATAGATGGAAAAGAAATTTTAAAAGGCATTGATTTAACCATTAAAACAGGGGAAATGCATGCCATCATGGGACCGAATGGAACAGGTAAATCCACTCTTTCAGCGGTCATCATGGGAAATCCCAAATACATTGTAACAGAAGGTAGTATTACACTCGATGGTGAAGATGTTTTATCGATGACGGTGGATGAAAGAAGTCGAAAAGGAATATTTCTTGCCATGCAATATCCAAATGAAATTACAGGAATTACCAACTCAGATTTCATTAAGGCTGCCCTACAAGCTCGTATGAAAGAAGGAGAGCATGTTTCATTGTTTAAATTCATTAAACAAATGGATCAAGCTGTACAAGACTTAAAAATGAACCCTGATCTTCCCCATCGTTACATTAATGAAGGGTTTTCCGGAGGAGAAAAAAAGAGAAATGAAATTCTTCAAATGAAGATGTTAAAACCACATTTTGCTATTCTAGATGAAATTGACTCAGGACTTGATGTTGACGCATTAAAAGTTGTTGGAGAAAACATCAATGCCATGCGAAGTGACTCTTTCGCAAGTTTAATTATTACGCATTATCAAAGGCTTTTAGACTACATCAATACGACCCATGTGCATATTATGGTAAATGGAAGAATCGTAAGAAGTGGAGGAAAAGAATTGATTACGAAAATTGATAATGAAGGTTATGATTGGATTAAAGCTGAGTTAGGCATCGTAGATAATGAAGCTAGTAAAAAGCAAGCCATTATTCTTGGCTCCTGTGCAGTGAACAAAGGTGCAAAGTAATATGAAACGTTTTGCTGAATACGAAAAGGAAGTTTTTTCCTTAATCAATGAAAATGACCACTATATTATTTTTAATGATTGTAAAGCTATTTTAAATAATGTAGATGAAATTGGAGTCGATATTGATGTTGCCAATTCCTTTGATTGCTATGATATTTGCAAAAGAAAAAGACCAAAAGAAGAAAACATCATTAGTCAAAAAGCAAAGTTTACAACTATGGTTTCGATTCATCAAAATATAGATTTAAAGATTGTTCATGTCAATGATCAAGAAAAAGCAATGAATTTAGTTTTTGATGTTGATGAACATGTTCAAGCTCGTATCATGCAAATCTATTTACATATAGATATAGAAATGTCTTCTTTAATTGAAATTAATTGCAATGAACATAGTCAAGTTCAATACATTTATATTTCTCATGCTAAAGAACCTATTCATGAATACATCAATACCTACCTTGATGAAAGTGCTACTTTGTCTTTATCCTCTTTATCCATGAATGAGACTTCTTGTGAGTCTTACTTCCATAGTTACTTATATAGTGAAAAAGCAAAGGCAGAATTTATTCATTGTCTTGTTAACTTCAGTTCTAAAAATCAAGATTATTCTTTTCAAGTAGATCATTTGAAACCTCATACCTATTCATCTATGAGAAATTATGGACTAGCAAAAAACTCATCAACGATGAGAATGGATAGTAATGGAAGTATTGCAAAAGGTGCTTTTCAATCAGAATTAAGTCAAAAATCAAAAGGAATTATTTTAGATCTTCATTCTGCCATTAGTGCAAATCCACTATTACAAATTGATGAATATGATGTACTTGCCAATCATGGTGCCTCAATTGGAGCCATTGATGATGATGATTTATACTATTTAATGTCAAGGGGTCTATCAAGATCATTGAGTGAAAGTTTAATTGTGAATGCGTTTATTACTCCGTTTATAAGTCAAATTCAAGATGAAAAAGTTCATCTATTTTTAGAGAAGATGATTGAAGAACATGTATAGGGGTGAATCATGTTAGATTGTAAAAAAATAAGAAAGATGTTCCCCATTTATCAAAACTACCCTGATTTAGTTTATTTAGATAGTGGAGCAACTTCCTTAAAACCACAATGTGTTTTAGATAAAATGAATGAATATTATACCCAGTATGGTGTAAATATTCATCGTGGTGTTTATCGCTTAAGTTATCAAGCGACAGAAGCTTATGATCAAGCAAGGCAAATAGTTGCCGATTTCATTCATGCTCATTTTAATGAAATTGTGTTTACAAAAAATGTTACAGAGGCGTTAAATAAAATATGTCAAATGTATCAAAAAAAGTTAAAAGAAAACGATGAAATCATCACTTGTGAGTTAGAACACCATAGTTCCGTTCTTCCATGGATGAAAGCATGTGAAGAGAAAAACATGAAATTAGTGTATATTCCTTTAAATGATGAAGGAAGAGTTACGGTAGATCAGTTTAAAAAAATCATTACTCATCAATCTAAAGTATTGGTGATAACTTATGTATCCAATGTTATGGGATATATTACTCCCTTAAAAGAAATGATTCAATTAGCTCATCAACATCATATGATTGTGATTGTTGATGCTGCACAAGCTGTTTCTCATTTACCCATTGATGTTAAAGACTTAGACTGTGATTTTCTTGCTTTTTCTGGGCACAAAATGTTAGGACCCACAGGAATTGGTGTTTTGTATGGTAAAAAAGAACTTTTAAAAACCTTAGATCCAATCGATTATGGTGGAGACATGAATGAAGAAGTGGATTTATATCATGTCGACATTAAAGACATTCCTTTTCGCTTTGAAGCAGGAACACCAATGATTGCGGAAGCCATAGGATTAAAAGAAGCCATTCATTTACTTCAATCGATAGGGTTAGATCAAATTCGTCAACATGAGTTAGAAATTTTAGAATATGCAAAAGAAAAATTATCTCAAATTCCCAATGTGACAGTCTATAACAAAACCAGTGATATTGGAATCCTAAGTTTTAATGTGAATGGAGTTCATCCTCATGATGCAGCAACTTTTTTTGATGAAGCAAACATTTGCCTAAGAGCTGGACATCATTGTGCACAACTTATTACAAAATGGCTTCACTGCATTGGAACGTTGCGTGCAACATTTTATATTTATAATACTAAAGAAGATGTAGATAAGATGATTGAAGTTGTTCAAGAAGTTGTTTCTTTCTTTCATCAATTCGAGGTGAAATAAAATGAATCAAATGCAAAATTTATATCGAGAAGTGATTATGGATCATTATAGTCATCCTAGAAATAAAGGATTAACAGGAAATGGAAAACAAAATCATTTAAGAAATCCTTCTTGTGGAGATGATATAACCATTGAACTTGAAATCAAAGATGGCAAGGTAAATCATGTTCATCATGATGGGCATGGATGTTCCATTTGTTGTTCTAGTGCTTCTGTCATGAGTGAAGTGTTAACCGGAAAAACGATAGAGGAAGCCAAAGAAATTATACATTCTTATTTTCAAATGATTAAGGGAGAAGAAATTCAAAACGAAGACATTTTAGAAGAAGCACTTGTTTATCAAGGGGTTGCTCAGTTTCCAGCCAGAACGAAGTGTGCAACTATTGCTTGGAAAGCAGCAGAAGATTTATTAGGAGATCAACATGAAGAAAAATGAAGATATTAATGCGATTGTTGGTGAATATCAATATGGTTTTAAAACAGATGTAAAAAATGTTGTTGATTCTGGAAAGGGATTAAGAGAAGATGTTGTCAGATCTATTTCCCATTTTAAAAATGAACCAGAATGGATGTTAAACTTTCGTTTGAAAGCTTTCCATCAATTTATGTCGATGCCCCTTCCTTCATTTGGACCAGATTTAAGTTTCTTAAATTTTGATGATTATACCTATTATATTAAATCAAGCAAGGGTGTTGAAAAAGATTGGGATAAAGTTCCAGGAGCAATTAAGGACACCTTTGATAAATTAGGAATTCCTGAAGCTGAAAAAAAATTCTTAGCAGGAGTTTCCACTCAATTTGAATCAGAAGTTGTTTATCATAATACCATCAAAGAATTAGAAGAATTAGGAGTTCTTTTTTGTGACACCGACACAGCTTTAAAGAAATATCCTGAATTGTTCAAAGAATATTTTGGCAAAGTTGTTCCTTATACAGATAATAAATTTGCAGCTTTAAATTCTTGCGTTTGGAGTGGTGGATCTTTTATTTATGTTCCTAAAGGAGTAAAGGTCGAAAAACCATTACAATCCTATTTTAGAATTAATTCAAAGCAAATGGGTCAATTTGAAAGAACATTGATTATTGTGGATGAAGGAGCTAGTGTCCATTATGTTGAGGGATGTACAGCCCCAATTTATTCCGAAGATTCCTTGCATGCAGCGATTGTGGAAATATATGTCAAAGAGGGTGGATATTGTCGTTATTCAACCGTCCAAAACTGGAGTAACAATATTGTCAATCTAGTTACAAAACGTGCATATTGTGAAAAAAATGCAACAATGGAATGGATTGATGGTAATGTAGGTTCCATGGTCAATATGAAATATCCCGCCTGTATATTAGCAGGTGAAGGAGCAAAAGGAACCACAATTTCCATTGCTTTTGCCTCCAAAGGTCAATACCAAGATACAGGGGCTAAAATGATTCACTTAGCTCCCAATACTTCCTCTACCATTATTTCTAAGTCTATTTGTCGTGGGGGAGGAAAAGTCAATTATAGAGGAACTGTAAAACAAGCAAAAGAAGCTTACAACGCCAGAAGTCATGTCGAATGTGACACCATTATTTTAGATGACATTTCATCTAGTGATACCATTCCATTTAACTTTGTTCAAAATCAAAAAGCAAGAATTGAACATGAGGCAACCGTTTCTAAAGTCAGTGATGAGCAACTTTTTTATTTGATGAGTCGAGGCATTCCCGCAAATGATGCTTTACAAATGATTGTCATGGGATTTATCGAACCCTTTGCTAGAGAACTTCCAATGGAATATGCTGTTGAATTAAATCAGTTAATTAAACTAGAAATGACGAATGCAATTGGTTAGGTTTACATAAGATAGATTCAATAGAAATAGATTTTTATACCAGACTTTTCAAAGTATTTTGTGTCTAAAACTCAATATAGAACATAAAATTTAAAAGGACTAGTCATATCAAATTGTTGATATGAGATAGTCCTTTTTTAAAAGTCAAAATCATCTTTATATTTTTATGAGGATTAAAGGAGCAAAACAGATCATATATCTATACAAAGATACATGGATATAGCCAAATTGATTTTCTTTTTAAATACATTCATAATCGTCTTTATTTTACTTTAAATTTATCAAAAAAGTTGAGAAAATTTATAAAAAGTGGTACAATATCACACAAAGATGAATAGGAGGAGTTATGTCAAAAATTACGGTATATTGCTCTTTCATTATTTTTGGAGCACTGGGAATGTCCATGAGTTTATTTTTTCTTTCTATGCGAAATTATTTTTATCAAAGTGTTATTTTATATATCATCATAGGACTTCTCTTTATTATTCTCTTTGTTATAGGTATTATTTTATTTATGATTGAAAGTTCAAAAAGAAACCTATGAAATTATAATACAGGAAAATTATACCTGTATTTTTTATTCTTCAAAATAAAAAGTGAATTCAATATAAAATCGTGTCTTTTACTTTTCATATTCAAAAAAATGTTATATAATAAATAAAAGTAGGTGTTCAAAATGATTGAAATTAAAAACCTTAAATTACACCAATATACGATAAATACAACCATTAAAGAAAATCAAAATGTTGGAATATATTCTAGGCAAGATCAGCTATTGAAGGAACTTCTTTTAATTGTCGCAGGAATTAATCCAAGTAAAAATTGCTTTTATTATCAAAAGCCTTTATTTGATGATGAAACTTATTTTAAAGAGCGCATTTATATGGATTGTGAAAAAGAATATATAAACACATTAAAAGCGAATCGAATTGAAGAAGTGTTAGCATTAAAATATCATAAAGTATTTCATCAAGAACAATTTAAAAAATATGTAAAAGATTTGCGTATTCGATGTGAAGGAACATATCAAGATGAATATAAATTTACAAAAGTAGGAAATCAACTTGTTAATTTATGTTTTGGATTATGTATTTTTTCTTTACGTTTATTCTATCACCCTTTTTCATTTCTTCAAGATAGGAAGCAATATGAATATTTAAAAAATGAAATGAGGATCAATAGAGGCAATATCCTCGCTTTAGAGAGTCTTCAAAAATACCAAGGTGTACTAGATACTTTAATCATTTTAAGTAATCAACAAGTTTATGAATTTCACGACTTAAATACACGCTTACTTGTTGTGAAAGGATTGATCGATAGTGAATTTGTTATAGATGATCTTGAATTAAAGAATATTTTATTATTTAAATCTATTCATCAAGATGCTTTTATTATTCGCGATGAACTCACCAAAGAAAAAAGAAAAAAATTACATCAAATGAAAGCGGAAATTCTTTCAATTCCTGTTCTTAAGTTGGAGGAGTATTTATGAAAAAATATTCCGTATGCATTTATTTTGGAATGACGCTTTTACTGATGTTTTTAGTAGATATATTACTAAAAGAAGAAGCAAGTTATTCTTTATATATCCTCTCTTTAACAACAGGTGTTTTTTCATTTTTGATTGGTCAGATGTACTCCTTAAAAGATCATCGATTAGGTTTTGGAAAAACAAGAAGGCAATTAGAAAAAGAATTTATTGTTCATTTAGGAATGGTCATTCTTTTTTCTATAGTTTCTATTGCTTTAAATTATTTATTCATCTTTTGCATTTATAGAGTATTTGCTCCCCAAATTCGAATGATTATATTTACCTACCTTTTAGCGCTTTATTTAGGTATGTTGGGTTTATTGGTACAAAATGTGAACATAAAATATGGAATTTTCATTTTTATTGGTGGAGTTATGATTCTAGTTGGAACATTCTTTATTCCAAATCGTGTCATTTGTGATGTGATTCTTGCTTTTTTTATTGTTTTATTTTATATACTGAACAAAATTTTGTTTCGTAAAATACAGTTAAGGGGGTGAAGCATATGAATTCATTAGAAAGAAGAACAAATCTAAAAAAATGGATCTTTTTTCTCTTGTTTATTTTGTTGAATACATTGAACTGTTTTTTATGTACAACCTCATTTTTTAATGCTGAACTTAGTCCTTATCCTTTAACGGGAATGATGATGTTTAATTTTCTTTTGGGTTCTATTGGGATGGACCTTTTATGGATTGCTTCAAGTATCTTAATTTTTAAATTAGATCGACATCGATTCCAATATCTTATTGTCATTTCAAGTATTAATACACTTTTATGTTTTGCTCTTTGTATTTTTGTTTATAACTTTGGAATGATGTTTTCCTTCACAAATCTTAAAGCCTTAAATAATCCTGCAGGGGCAATGGCTTATGAATTCTTTTTTGATGCTTTACTCAGTTTACTCGCCAATGGACAATATATGACTTTCATTCCTTTAGGTGTATTCGTACTTTATTACTTTATTTTCTTAAATAAAAAACATGATGAAGTTTTTGATACCAATATGTTTGGAGGACTAAAACTAAAAAGAATTTTTGGATGTACAATCCTAGTGATCTCTTCTCTTTCGATCATATCCTCACAATTCTTATATAGTGCTCGCATTCATAATACTTGGTTTGAAAAGAATGAAAGCCCACTTTATGGAATTCAAAATTGTGGAATGTGGAACTACTATGTGCGAGATGCCATTCAATGCTATTTTGTATCAGACTCACTTTCTTCTAAAGAAAAAGAAGAAACCAAAGAAGAATTGTCTTTCTATACAAAGAAAGAAAGAACAAGTGAAATTGATCACCAAGTGTATGGGAATAGCATATATGAAGGATCATTTGAAGGAAAAAATCTTCTTCTAATTCAAATGGAATCCATGAATAATTTTACGGTTGGACTTACAGTTCATGGAAAAGAAATTACTCCTAATTTAAATAAAATGATAGAAAATGGTCTATATTGGAATCATTTTTATACTACTGTTGGGATTGGAAATACTTCTGATGCTGAATTTAGTGCCATGACAGGATTAAGACCTACAGGGTCTAGAATGACAGTTTATGAAGATGTTTTTCATAGTTATCCAACGTTAGCTAAAGATTTTAAAGATAAAGGATATCAAACTTTTTCCATTCATGGAAATACAGGTGTTTTTTATAATCGCTTCACTGTTCATAAAGAGGTCTATGGATTTGATCAACATTATGATATTACCCATTTTCCAAATTATCAAAATTATATTCATACGAGAATTGCTGATGAAGATTTATTAAATGAAACTATTTCATTAATGTCTGATTCAAACAATCCAACATTCGCTTTTGCTATTTTAGTTTCTTGTCATATCCCATATGAAGAAGATAGCAATGTGAGAAAAGTTTTAAATGCTCAAGGTTTTTCTTTAAAAGAGGATGTTAAAGGAGATTTACTTCGAGGATATTTAGAACATACATATTATGTAGATTATTGTTTAGGTCAACTTTTATCTTCATTAGAAGAAAAGCAATTATTAAATCAAACCATCATTGCTTTATATGGAGATCATGGAGGAACCATTTCTCATCATAATTATCATACCGACCATTCCATTTTTTCTTATCTACCTTTTCATGATGAAATGAATCATATGAATTGGAACGATTTAGATACTTTTTCCTTTCGTCAAGTTACACAAGAAATTCCTTTCTTAATTTACGAAGGAAGTGAAGAAAAGAAGATTGCACCACAACAATTTGGTCAAGTTCGTAGTCAAGTCGACATCAAAAGAACCATGGATAGTTTATTTTCTTTATCTTCTTCTTATTATTTTGGTGTTGATGCTTTAGGAAATGAACCAACTTTTCATTATGCACCTAGAACATTAGATGTCATGTGTGATGCGGGAATGATAAGTGCAACCTCCCTAGAGTATCATGGGCTATCTAATGAAGTTGTGGATCCTAAAAAGTTATTGCAAATCAAGAATCTTGCATTAAAACAAAAACAGCTGAATGATCGACTATTAAAATATGACTTATTTTCTTAAAAAACGGAATAAAAAAACAAATCCCTCATACATTGCTATGGGGGATTTTAATATTCTATGTATTGTAATGTAAAAGTCAAAAATGAGTGGCATCAGGTTTATTATGAAGTCTATCATAAACCAAGTTTAAAAGAGGAAGATGAACCCCTTTCTTACTTCGTCTTTTTACACGGATGGGGAATGGATTCATCCACATTTCAAGCACTCTATCCAGCCTTTTTGGATTACTCCATTATTGCTCTAGATTTTCCCGGGTTTGGAAAAAGCGAAGAACCAAAGAAAGTATTTGATGTAGATACCTATGTGGAAGTAGTGCATCAAGTTTTATTTCGCTTACATATAGAAAACCCAATTCTCTTGGGTCATTCTTTTGGAGGAAGAGTTGCTTTGAAGTATAGTTTATTATATCCATGTCAAAAGTTAATTTTAGTGGATAGCGCAGGTATAAGACATATGAGCTTTGAAAGGACCAAAAAAATATGGCTCTATAAAATCAAAAAGAAATGGTATCGTATCTTTTCTTTAACAAAATATGTTCACCTTGTAAAAAATTCAGGAAGTAAAGATTATCAAGCCCTAAGTCCGATAATGAAACAAACTATGAGTAAAGTTGTTAAAGAAAATCTAAAAAAATGTTTACCGTATATTCAAACTCCAACCATTTTATTATGGGGGTTACGAGATCAAACAACACCATTAAAAGATGGGAAAGAAATGGCACAAGAAATAAAAAACAGTCGTATTATTATTTTTTACCATTCTAGTCACTTTCCTTATTTGGAAGAAAAAGATAAATTCATCCAAGTTCTAAGGGAGGTTTTATAATTGATTGTTCTCTTACAAGGAATCATAAGTCTCGTTTTACTTTTTCTTGTTTTCCAATTTTTTATAGAAGGAAGTACTTTTTTCCAACAAGAACATTATCATTTTAAAAGATTTATTCATTTCTTTCGATGGTTTTATATTAAACAATGGTGGATTCATTTTGGATTACTCTTTTTACCAACACACTCTTTTTGGTATTTTGAACTTCCTTTTTTCTTTTATTTTCTTTATTTGTGTTTTCAAAGAAAAAAGAAAATTATTCCATTCAAATGGACCAAAAGAATGATTCGATTTTTTGCAATGTATATCATTTTTTTAACTTTAGTTACAATTCTATTTCTATTTCTTTATCCTAATTTCTTTGGATTACATCTTTCTTTATGGTGTTTTATTTATTTTTCTCCATTTCTTATCCTTTTCCTTGGATTCTTTAGTGTTCCAATGGAACATTTCATTTCATTACACTATGCAAAAGAGACCAAAAAATATATTGAAACCTACCATCCTCATATTATTGGGATTACAGGGTCTTGTGGAAAAACAAGTATTAAACATCTATTGTATGAGACCATGAGACAAAATGAAGAAGTTTATATTTCTCCAAAATCCTATAATACCCTAAATGGTTTAAGTAAAACCATTCATGAAATTTACGAAAAGAGACCACAAAAAGATGTGAAACTTCTGTTAGAAATGGGCGCAAGTCATGTTCATGATATCGAAAATATTGTGAAAAGAATGTCACCTAAAGATGTCTTTATCACGAGTATTTTGCCTCAACATTTAGAAAGTTTTAAAACAATGGAAAATTTAATCCATGAGAAAATGCAAATTATTGCTGGAATGAAAAAGAATGGACTTATTATTGCTAACTACGATTATGAAGCGATTCGTAAAAATGTTCCTATTTTTGCTTCTAACAAAAATGCAACGATTATTTCCTACTCAACCTTAGAGAATCGACCTTATGAAGTTTCTTTATTTAGTCAAGATATTGAAATTTCTTTAGAAAAAACAACCTTTACTGTACAATATCACATTGAAAACAAAACAGGATCCTTTTTTATCTGCACACCATTACTTGGTAGGCAAGCTGTTGAAAATTTATTAGCAATCATTGGGTATTTACTTTATCAAAATTATGATGTCTCATTCATTCAAAGTGAATTTGCCTGTTTAAAACCTTATCCTCATCGTTTAAGTAAAACCACTTATTTTAAAAATCATAAACCAATCACAATTTTAGATGATGCTTATAACAGTAATGTTCAGGGTTTTCTTTATGCTTTGGAAGTTTTAAATACATCATCCAATATGAAAGTCTTAATTACACCTGGGATAGTTGAAGGCGGAGAAAAATCAAAAGAAATGAATGAAACTGTAGCGATGAAAATCATAGAAACAGTCGATTTAGTTATTTTGGTCTCGAATCCACTGATGGATATTTATATTCACTATTTTGAAAAAAATCATTTTTCAAAGTATATTGTTGCTTCATCCTTTCAAGAAGCCATTCATTTAGTAGAAGAAGAGGATATGACAATATTAATTGAAAATGACTTAACAGACAACTATTTTTTATAGGAGGGATTTTAATTGAATGTTGCTGTTGTTTTTGGAGGAAATACAGTCGAACATGAGATTTCAATTTTAACGGGAATTCAAGTTTTAAATTCTATTCATCCCAAGAAATATCATGTCATTCCCATTTTTTTAAACAAGTCCAATCAATTTATGATAGGTGAAAATTTTGATTGTGTTGATACGTTTCGCCGAAACGATGTGATTTTAGAGGAAGTGATGATAACACAAGCAGGGGTCAAAAAAAAGGGTAAATTTTCAAAAATAATTCCAATTGATGTTGTGATTAATGCTACCCATGGCTATGGATGTGAAAGTGGAGAACTTGCTGGCTTCTTTAGTATTTTAAATATTCCCTACACTTCTAGTGATGTTTTAGCAGCAAGTATTGGTCAAGATAAAATTACATTCAAAAAGATACTAAATTATGACCATATTCCAACTCTTCCATTTTTGTCTTATGATGAAGAAGATTTTAAAACAAAAAAAGAAGAAATCATCCAAGAAGTAGAAACATTTAAGTATCCTGTGATTGTAAAACCAAGCAATTTAGGATCTAGTATTGGTATTAAAAAAGTGTTAGATCAAGAACAATTGCTTCTTGCTTTGCATCAGGCCTTTAAATATGACAAAAGAGTATTAATTGAACCCATGTTAGAGTCTTTCCGCGAATTTAACTGTGCTGTTTTAGATCGCTTAACTTCAAGTGTGGAAGAAGTGATTACAAATCATTCTTTTCTAACCTTTGAAGATAAGTATGAATCCACAACCGAACATATTTTGCCAGCTCATATTTCGAATGATTTAGAAAATGAAATCATGGAACTTGCCAAAAAAGTTTATAAAACTATTCAAAATAAAGGAGTTTCGCGCATTGACTTTTTATATGACACACAAAACAATCAACTTTATGTCAATGAAATTAATACCATTCCAGGTTCACTTGCTTATTATTTATTTGAGGATAAAGGAATTTATTTTGATGAATTATTAGATATTTTAATTGAAAAAGCCATTCAAGAAGATTATTATCGTAAACAAAAAATAAAAAGTTTTCCTTCCAATGCTTTAAATTTTCAAGGAAAACAAAGTAAATTAAAAATAAAATGAAAAGAGTGAAGCAACATCACTCTTTTTCTTCTTGGTTTAAAACGCATTTTAAGGAAAAAATAAGACTATCGAAGTATAATAATATATCATTTAAGACATTATCATTGAAAAAAAAGAAAAAATAAGCTATAATGAAATTAAGATAAGGAAAAGTTTATGATTGAATTACTCAATGAATTAAAAGAAGTCTTACAAGGAAATACCATTGTTGTGGGAGTCTCTACTGGAGTTGATTCCATGACGTTACTTTCTTTACTAGAAGAAGTTAAAAACAAGTTCAATTTTCATTTGGTTGTTGCTCACATCAATCATAAAAAAAGAGAACAATCAGAAGTTGAAGAAGAGTTTATCAAAACCTATTGTACGAAACATTATCTTACCTGTTATGTTCATCACCTAGATCATTATGATGCATCTTTTCAAGAACAAGCAAGAAAAGAAAGATTGGCGTTTTTTTACGAAGTGATGGAACAAGAAAAAAGCAAATATTTATTCTTAGCTCATCACTTAGATGACGATATGGAAACTATTTTCATGCGCATAGCAAGAGGAAGTAGTCCCAAAGGATATTGTGGGATGGAAAAAATTACCTTATGGAAAGAAAATAAATGGATTGTAAGACCATTTTTAGAAACAAGAAAACAAGAAATTACGACCTATGCAAACAATCATCATCTTACCTATTTTGAAGATGAAAGTAACAAGCAAGATGATTATACAAGGAATCGATTTCGTCATCATCTTCTTCCCTGGATCTTTGCAGAAAATCCCTCCTTCGATGATCAATTTTTAGAATTGAAACATCTTTTTGAATATACCTATCGTCAAATCAAAAAAGAATGCGAGTTGTTTATAGATCAATTTGTAAGAAAAAAGAATGGATATTGGATCCCAGTTTCTTCCTTTTTAGCTGAGCCTAAGATGATTCAAGAAGAAATTTTATTTACATTATTCAAAGAGTATCATTTATCGAAAAAGAATGTAGAGGAAATCATTCAATATTTTCATAGTTCTCGCTCTTTAAATCTTCATTATAAAGGTCTTCATTTTATGAAACAATATGACCAAATGAGGATTTGTGATGGTATAAAACTTTTCTCTTTTGAACAAATGATTGATCATGCAGGAATCTATCCAATTGATGATCATCGTACGTTAATTGTTACCTTTGAAGATTTTTACCAAGATGAGAAAAAAAATATAAATAATCTTACCAATTTATCTATTGTGTGGTATAATAAAGTAGATTTGCCTTTAAAAATTAGAACAAGAAAAAAAGGGGATCGAATAAAGCTAAAAAATGGAACAAGAAAGATTAAGGATATTTTTATAGATGAAAAAATTTCATATGAAGATCGTGAAAACGCCATCCTTTTAGAAGGAGCTGAAATATTAGCTGTTTTTGGAATTAAAAAAAGTATTACATTACAAAGATGTCAAGAAAAAAATATGAAGTTAGAATTGAGGGAGAATAAATGACATTACATCCAGATGTGGAAAAAGTATTGATCTCACAAGAAGAAATTGAATCCAAGTGTAAAGAACTTGCAAAAAAAATTAGTGAAGACTATGCAGGAAAGATTCCCATTGTCATTGGCTTACTAAAAGGTGCTGTTCCTTTCATGGCAGAACTGATGAAACACATTACTTGTTCTATACAAATTGATTTTTTGGATGTTTCTAGTTATGATGGAGTAAAATCAACTGGAAAGGTTCATATTCGTCGTGATATTGTAACAGATGTTTTGAATCGTGATGTTTTATTTGTTGAAGATATTATTGATACTGGATTGACTTTAAGTGAAGTCATGAAAGAGTTTAAAAGTCGGGGTGCACGCTCTATAGAAGTGGTAACACTTGTCGATAAACCTGAAGGAAGAACCGTAAGTGATGTGACCCCTAAGTACATTGGATATTACATTCCCAATAAATTTGTTGTGGGATTTGGTTTAGATTATAATGAAATCTATCGCAATTTACCATATATTGGTATTTTAAAGCGTTCAGTATATGAAAAATAAAAAGGAGGAAATACATGGCACAACCAAATGGAAAAAAAGGATTTCGCGTTAGAGATTTACTTGCAATTTTGTTGATTGTTGCACTGGTGATTGGTATTTTTACGGCCATTTACAACTCAGTCACAAAACCTGATGATTGGGAAATTGGTGAATTTTGGGAAAATATTCAAGAAGGAAATGTGAAAAAAATGGAGGCAACTCCTGTTGGTAGTGGTGGAAATGCAAAATTATACACTATTGTTGGTATATATGAACAAGGTGAAAAAAGTGGACGTTTCAGTATTATTGTTACGGATGAAACCATTGAACAATTACAAGAACTGTTAAAAGAACCAGGTACGTTTAGTCCTTTCACATTAGAATTAAAAGAACTCGTTACCATTGACTGGTTAAGTATTATTACGATGGTTATTATTCCCATTGCAATGATTGTCTTTTTAATTATGATTTTTCGTAATGCTGGTGGAAGTAATAACAAAGCGTTTGACTTTGCGAAAAGTAGAGCGAAATTAAATCGCTCCACAACAACAACCTTTAAGAATGTTGCTGGTGCAGATGAAGAAAAAGAGGAAATGCAAGAAATCATTGATTTCTTGAAAAATCCGCAAAAATATTATGAAATAGGGGCAAGAATTCCCAAAGGGGTTTTACTTGTAGGACCTCCAGGAACAGGTAAAACTTTGCTAGCTAGAGCTGTTGCTGGGGAAGCAAAAGTTCCATTTTACTCCATTTCTGGTAGTGATTTTGTGGAAATGTTTGTTGGTGTTGGTGCAAGCCGTGTTCGTGACATGTTTAAAACAGCCAAACAAACCGCTCCTTGTATTGTCTTCATTGATGAAATTGATGCCGTAGGACGTCAAAGAGGTGCTGGTCTTGGTGGAGGTCATGACGAAAGAGAACAAACACTGAACCAATTACTTGTTGAGATGGATGGATTTGGTGATAATTCAGGAATTATTGTCATGGCAGCAACCAACCGTCCTGATGTCTTAGACCCAGCTTTACTACGTCCAGGACGTTTTGATCGTCAAATTACAATGAGCAATCCAGATGCTAAAGCCCGTGTTGAAATCTTACAAGTTCATGCAAGAAATAAAAAATTATCTCCTAAAATAAATTTAGAAGATGTTTCCAAGAGAACTCCAGGATTTAGTGGAGCTGATTTAGAGAATTTACTCAATGAAGCTGCACTTCTTGCTGCAAGAGAAAATCGTAAAGAAATTAAGATTTATGATATTGATGAAGCCATTGATAGAGTCATGATGGGACCTGCAAAGAGAAGTCGTCGTTATTCTGAAGAAGAAAAACGTATGGTTTCCTTCCATGAAGCTGGTCATGCGATTATCGGTGTTAAATTAGACAATGCAGAAACTGTACAAAAAGTAACGATTGTCCCTCGTGGTCAAGCTGGTGGATACGCCATGATGACTCCTGATAAAGAAACATTCTTACAAACCAAAACACAATTGGTTGATACCATTACAGGAGGACGTGTTTCAGAAGAATTATTTATTGGCGATATCTCTACGGGAGCTCACAACGACTTCCAAAAAGCAACAGCGATTGCAAGAGCAATGGTTACAGAATATGGTATGAGTCGCTTAGGACCTATTCAATATGAGCGTCAAACAGGTTCTGTCTTCTTAGGTCGTGATTATATGTCAGATAAAAACTTTTCTGACCAGGTTGCTTTAGAAATTGATAATGAAGTTCGTGCTATTATTGAAGATTGCTATGAAAAAGCAAAACAAGTTTTAAGTGAAAATCGTGAGCTTGTTGCTTTGATTGCAAAACATTTAATGGAAATTGAAACCCTAACTAAAGAAGATATTTACGAACTTGTAAATACAGGTCAACTAAGTTGGTGGGAAAAGAAAAAGGCCAAAGATGAAGCTGAAAAAATAGCTAAAGAAAAAGAAGCAGAATTAGAAGATATCTATCGTAGACAAATTGAAGCGATGGAACAATCTAAAAAAACGGATTCTGGAAATAGTGGATCATGAGATTGGACAAATATTTAAAAGTCTCACGAATTATTAAAAGACGTACTGTTGCTCATGATGCAGCAAATCAAGAAAAAATATTGGTCAATGGAAAAACGGCTAAACCATCAACGGATGTTAAAATTGGAGATAGGATTACCATTCAATATTTCAAAAAAAAGATGGATGTGAAAGTGTTGGCACTTCTTGCCTCAACGAAAAAAGAGGATGCTGAACAAATGTATGAAATCATACAAATAGAAGAAAACTAGAGGGGAAACAAATGAAAAAAGGTTTAAAAATTGCCATTATTGGTTCTGGGTCTACGTATACACCAGAGTTAATTGAAGGCTTGATTAATAAAAAGAAAGAACTTCCATTAGAAGAATTATACTTAATGGACATTGATGAAAGAAAACGTAATATTGTTGGTGATTTGTGTATTCGTATGATTCAAGCAGCGGATATGAAAACAAAGATTGTGAAAACTGATTCATTAGAAGATTCCTTAAAAGGAGCAGATTTTGTTTTAGCACAAATTCGCGTTGGAAAATTACCTGCTCGTATTTTAGATGAAAAGATTCCTTTAAAGTATCATTTGATCGGGCAAGAAACCAATGGTATTGGTGGATTCTTTAAAGGGATGAGAACCATTCCTGAAATCTTAAAGATTGCGAAAAAAATGGAAGAATTATGTCCTGATGCTTGGTTAATTAACTTCTCAAATCCAAGTGGTATGATTGCGGAAGCAGTTTTAAATCATTCTCCAATTAAAATGATGGGATTATGTAATGTTCCTATTAATACCATTGATAGTATTCGTAAACAAATGAATTTACCTCATGCTTATGTTGAATACTTAGGATTAAACCACTTAGCATGGGTAACAAGAATTGAACAAGATGGAAAAGATTATTTACAAGATGCTATTACCATGGGATTAAATAGTGCCAATATGAAAAATATTCCAACTCTTGGATTTAGTCGTGAATTAATTCAAACTGTTGGCGCCATTCCAACTTGTTATTTAGAGTATTATTATCATAAAGATTCAAAGTTAGATCACTGCTTACATGCTGAGAAATGTCGTGCTGAAGTTTGCTTAGAAATTGAAGAAAGATTGTTACAAATTTATTCCAATAGTGAATTACATGTAAAACCTGAAGAATTAAGTAAACGTGGCGGTGCTCGTTATTCTGAAGCAGCAATTAATTTAGTGGATGCGATTTACAATGATAAAAAAGAAGTTCATGTTGTCAACATCTTAAATCAAGGTGCAATTCCATTCATGGGAGATCATGATGCTGTTGAAATATGTGCAACCATTGGTAAAGATGGAGCAACACCAATTATGACAAATTATCATAATGAGCATATTGAAGAATTAATGCATGTTATGAAAGCTTATGAAAAACATGCTGTAAAAGCAGCTATTACGGGAGATATTGATGAAGCAATGAGAGCATTGATGATTAATCCACTTGTTTTTGATCATCAAGCTGCATGGGATTGCTTCCATGAATTGTTAGAAGCACATCAAAAATATCTTCCTCAATTTGCGAAATATTTAAAAAAGAATCAATAGAGGTATTTCATGGGATACATTTTAGGTGTAGATGGAGGAAATACCAAAACAGATTATTATTTATATAACACAAGTTTGTGTAACACAAATCTGTGTTGTACAAATCAGGGTTTAATAGGGATGTATCGTGGAGGAACTTGTTCACACGAAGGTTTAAAAGATAGCTTTGCTGGAACCTATCGTGTTATGAAACAAGTCTTAGATGAATTTCTTCCTCAATATGGTTTAAAAGTATCAGATATTGAAGCTGCATGTTTTGGTCTTGCTGGGGATGACTTTCCCTCTCAACAAAAAAAATTAGATGAAGTCATGGTTCGTCTTGGATTTAAAAACTTCAAAGTTGTCAATGATTCTATGTTAGGAATTAAAGCAGGGACCACCAATGGAGTTGGGGTTTGTTCTATCAATGGAACAGGGACAGTAGCTGGGGGAATTGGTTTAGATGGAAAGACGATACAAGTCGGTGGTATTGGTGAGATTGTTGGGGATGAAGCAGGTGGTCGTTTCATTGCTCGTAAAGTCATTCGTGCCGCTTTTGATGAAGTCATGAGATGTGGCATTAAAACTTCTCTAACCCCCATTGTGTTCAATTTATTGAATCTTGAAAAACCAGAACTTTTAATGGAAAGCATTGCTGAAGTGTACTTAACAGGTAAAGTCGATTATAATATATTAACCATTGCTTGTTTTGAGGAAGCAAATAAACAAGATGAAGCTTCCCTGACTATTTTAAAAACAATGGCCGATAATTTAGCAAGAAGTGCTTCGGGAGCCGTTTTACATTTAAATTTACCGCCACACCCGGAAATTGTTTTAGCGGGTAGTGTTTATGTTAAAGGAAGTTGTCCTGTTTTAATTGATGAATTCAAGAAAAAAGTTAAAGAATATACAAAAAAAGATTGCGACATTAAAGTCTTAACTGTTCCACCTGCAACAGGTGCCATCATTTGGGCTCTAGAATTGTATCAAGGATCTTATCCAACATTAAATGTTCGTCAATCAATCATTGAAGAAGTAAAGAAAGCTTTAGAAGATCAAAAATAGAATTTGTCAAGAACTCCACTAAAAAAGTCATTAGTAGGATTTTTGATAAGTGGATCAAATCAGTAAATTTTTTAACAATGCTAAAAAGAGGTTGATGCCTCTTTTTATTTTAATGAAACATTTTTCATAAAAAAAGTGAAATTTATCGCAAGGTGTGGTATACTTATCTTAGGTGATGGTTTTATGAAATTAATACTTGGTTCACAATCTCCAAGAAGAAAAGAAATATTAGAAATGGCAGGATATACTTTCGAAGTAAGAGTAAGTCATGTCGATGAAAATGTTGTTTCTATTTTCCCTGAAGATAAAGTAAAAAATATTGCGAAAAAGAAATGTGAAGCTCTTTTTTCAAATTGTGGGGATGATGAAGTTATTCTTTGTGCCGATACGATTGTTGTAATAGATCATGCTATTTTGGAAAAACCAAAAGATAAAGAAGATGCAAGAAAAATGATTGAAACATTACAAGGAAGAACGCACACAGTCTATACAGCAGTTTATATTAAGAGTAAAGAAAGAGAAGAAAACTTTTTAGAATCTACCTTGGTTTCTGTTTTACCAATGAGTTCAAAAGAAATTGAAAATTACATATCTACAGAAGAACCTTACGATAAAGCAGGGGCATATGCAATTCAAGGAATATTTTCAAAATATATCTCTAAAATTCAAGGAGATTATTATAATGTAATGGGACTTCCAATTGCGAAAGTCCATCAAACATTAAAGAAATTCTTTGGCGAAGAAGATATAACACCATTCAATCTTCAAATCAAAAGTTATCCTGTTATTTGTAAAAAATGTGGAAAAGAAAATAATTCCACAAGTCGTTTTTGTATGTATTGTGGGGATTCTTTATCTTTACAAAAAGTAAAGGATGGAACAACTGTCATTTGTCCTGTCTGTGGGAAAGAACAAACTTTAACAGATGAATATTGTTCATCTTGTGGATTTAATTTAAAAGATGGATTTCAGCCAGAAGCAAAAAATCAAGTAAGAGATGGTTCAAAAGATCGTCTATCACTAGTATCTATGATTTTGGGAATTGCCAGTATTCTTGTTAACTTTATGATTATGTTTTCAGGAATCTTTTTAGGAATTGTTGCCATTGTTTTAGCAGTAATAAGCATGAGAAAAGGAGATAAAGTGAAATCTACGATTGGACTTATCACAGGTATTTTGGGGACTTTTTTGACTGGATTTCTTTTATATATTCTGTTTTTGCTCTTTTCTCTTTGATTAAATTGTATTTTAAAGAATAGATTCAATAAGCGGTTTGATGATTTTCAAGCTGCTTTTTTTATGTTGAATTTAACAAATTAAAAGATTTAGAAAGATTTACCTAAAATCCCGTTAATTTTATACCTATGTAAAAAGAGAGACTATTGATTCAAGATAGTCTCTCTTATTTCATTTTCAGTAATTGATAAAGCCGATAATATTTTCTTTTGGGCTGCACTTATTGGTGTTATAGTTTGATGATTATTTTCGTATGTATAAATCTTTATTTTTCTTAATTCTTTTATTACTTCTTTATATGTATATTCTTTAGTTAATTTAGCTTTTCTCAATGCTTTTCTTATATATGATATATAAATTAGACTTAAAAAAACTAAAAAGATTTTTCCATTCATTGCATCATCACTATGAATATTTAATCGATTTAAATCGATTTCATTTTTGATATCATCAAATGCATTTTCTGCGACTTCTTTATTTCGATATAATGTTAATATTTCTTCACTTGTTTTACTATAATCATTTGTTATTATTAATAAATATCCTTTGGTCTTTAGGGCTTTTTGGACTTTTTCTTTGTTTAATTTATAATCTATGGTTTGACATTTTATTTTTTGATTGGTTTTATCTTTTATTTCAATTTCTCTTTCTTCAATATCATAATAAGTTCCATATTGTACTTTAATATGCCCTATCTCTTCACTTGTGTATTTTACTAATAATGGTGTTTCTTGTTGCCTCTTTACTTTTTCTAAACTTTCTTTGATGTTTTGAATTTTGATATTTAGTTCTGTTTCTTCATTTGCTTTTCTTACCGTATCATAATATATATGAATATTTAATGTCCGATTCCCTTGTTGATATTCTATTTGTTTATAATAACATTTATGTAGACTAGAATAATACTCTGGATCATTTATTTCTTTGTTTTCTTCTAATATTTTCTTAGCCCAACTTCCTGTAAAGGGAACTGCGATAGTAAAAATATGATTATTATCATATAAATAACTATTGTTTACACTACTATAAAATCCTTTATCCATCACAAATTTACACTTCTTAATGTTCATATCATGTAACCCTACTAATAGTTGTTCAATGGTTCTCACATCTTTTATGCTTCCATTAAATATTTGATAATATAGTGGTATTTGTGATTCTTCACCATATAATAACCCTAAATTAATTTGGGGTAAATTTTCTTTATCCCGATTATATCCCAACTCTACTCTTTCTATTTGTTTGGAATAACTTGAGATACTTGTTATATCATAGGCTAAATATTCATTGTCTTTGATATTTTTTATCCATTCTTCAAAGAAAATATTCATTTTCCCAAAACTAATTTTTTTTAATAATTCACTAATTCTTTGACTAGTTAATATTTTATTAAGATATGGATTATATGTTTCTTCTTGCCATTTGGGTAATAAATATAAATTACTTCCCTCACAGGCTATACCATATGCAAGGGTTAATATTTCATTAGCTTTATCTAAAAAGGCTAATTCTAAGATATTCTTTAAATTCAATTGTTTTGTAATCATATCTAAAACATAAAATGTTCCGTATGAGGCATCTTTTTTTACTAAAACTAATTTTTCTATTGTATTAGTTTTAGGCTTTATTTCTTTTGTTTCTTCATTTAATATGCCTAGATATCTTCTTTTATTAAGAGGTTTTTTAGATTGTTTATCATAAAAAGTATACCCTTCATAAACATAAGTCTTGCCATTACGTTTAATATAAACATAATGAGTTTTTTTATTTTCAGGATTAAAAGTATTATTCATAAGCAACTCCTATATAGGTATATTATATACCTATATAGGTTAAATGTCAATCATTATACATATAAAAAACCTAATATAACAATAAAACACCCATTTATTTGGTGCTTTAATGGGTGCTTTTATATAGGTATAAAGTATTCGGGATTTTAGGGATTTATTTTTATAACATTCTTAATCAATTGAAAAAATTTTTAAAAAATAGTTTAAACACTTGACAATAATTCGAAATAGAATTATAATTAAAATACGAAATAGGATTTTAATTAAAAAAATGGAGCAGATCTATTAGTAGAAGATACTGTTAAAAGAATATCATTTTGTGAGGTACAACATGGCATTAATCATAAATATTTATTACACAGGAACAAATGGAAGTGCAAAAAAATTTGCGGAAGAAATGATAGCAAGTGGATTGGTAGATAAGATTCGAGCTGAAGAAGGAAACTTACGATATGATTATTTTCTTCCATTAGAGGATAGTGAAACATTACTTCTCATTGATGCATGGGAAAGCAAGGAAGCACTTGATTTTCATCACAAGAGTCCAATGATGAAGGAGATTGCAACACTAAGGGAGAAATATCATCTTAAAATGCATGTGCAAAAATTTAATGAAATCATTTGAATGAAGGGAGAAATAAAAATGAAAAGAATAAAATGGATTTCTTTTATGATTGTAATCTTATGTTGTTTGGGACTTATATTTTCAGGATGTAACAAGACAAAAGAAAATCATCAGGAAAAAAATGATATGGATACATATTACACTATAACTTTTGATAGTCAAGGTGGAAGTTTAGTAGAAAGTGAACAGGTACTAAAAGGAAATCTTGCCAAAGTTCCCTCATCTCCTACAAAAGAGAGCTTTGACTTTCAAGGTTGGTATCGTTCGATAGAGGAAAATGCAACAAGATGGAATTTTTCAATCGATCGAGTCTACGAAAATATTACGTTATATGCTCATTGGACTTTAAAAGAAAAAGCACCAACAGTAAGCAATACACTTACGTATGAACAAAACACATCAAAAACGGGATATATTGTTACAGGAGATAGTGGACAAGCACCAACGATTGTTATTCCAGAAGAATATAATGGTAAACCTGTCGTTGGAATTGCCGATAGTGCATTTGCTTATTCACGTCATACTTCTGAGATTCATTCAATATCCATTCCAGACAGTGTGACAGAAATTGGTAAAAATGCATTTCATAATCAAGATGCATTAGTTTCTGTGAATATTAGCACAACAAGCAAGCTTGAAAAGATAGGTAATAATGCCTTTTCAGGAAACAGCGCTCTAGAATCTATTTATCTTCCCCAAAATTTTATTGATTTAGGAGAGGATGTGTTTAATAATTGTGGTGGTTTAAATACCATTGTGGTTGATATGGAAAATAGCCATTATTCTAGTTCAGGAAATTGTCTAATTGATCTTGAAACAAATACATTACTTCGTGGAAGTAATCAAAGTGTCATTCCCGAAATAGTTAAAAAAATTGGTGTTGCCGCATTTCGAAAAGCAAAGCTTACAACTCTAACAATTCCAACATCCATTACTTCCATTGAAAAATATGCAATTTCAGATAGTGCAATTACAAAAATCATATATAATGTCACTACTGAAGAATGGGAAAATGTTATTCATTCATCTTCTAAGTATTGGAATATGGGAAAGGAAAATATAGAAATTACTTGTTTAAATCATGTTGAAACAATGCATGTTCTTGTTGCCTACTTTTCCGCAACAGGAACAACAAAACAGATTGCGGAAATAATATCTTCTCTTACAGGTGGAGATTTATATGAAATAGTGCCAATAGAACCCTATACGAAAGAGGATCTTAATTACAGTTCCTCTTGCCGTTGTAATGATGAACAAAATAATCCATTAGCTCGACCTTTAATCAAAGGAACAGTAGACACCATGGAAATTTATGATGTTGTTTTCCTGGGGTATCCTATTTGGTGGGGCAAGGCACCAAAAATTATTTATACTTTCCTTGAAAGTTACGAATTTGTTGGAAAAAAGATTGTTCCATTTTGCACTTCAGGCAGTAGCCCAATTAGTGGAAGTCTACCTGACATACAAGCGATAGCAAATGATGCAACATGGCTTTCTAGTAGACGTTTTTCAAGTGGGACAGAAGTAGGAGTAATTCAATCTTGGTTGGATAGTTTAACGTATTAAAAATATCGTCTAACAAAATGAAGAAGGATTAAAAATCAAGGAATAAGGTATTATCAATATTAAAAGATAAATAAAAACAGCGAGGAAATATCTTCGCTGTTTTAGTATTTTCACGTGATTTTAATAATTACAAACAATAAGCAATTAATAATTTTAATGTATTTTCAACTGCATCTATATGTGTTCTTTCCATTCCATGACTAGCACAAATACCAGGACCAATAAGAGCTCCTTTGATGTTATTTCCTCCTTTTAAAGCAGCAGAAACATCAGATGAATAATATGGATAAATATCAACAGCATATTGTAAATGATTTTCTTTCGCAAGTTGAATTAATTTAGAAGTCATTTGATAATCATATGGACCAGTACCATCTTTAGCACAAATAGAAACATCATATTCAGTACAACTTAAATCTTTACCAATACATCCCATATCTACCGCAAGTAATTCATCACATTCAAAGACATAGGAAGAACCAAAGCCACATTCTTCGAATGTTGAAAACATGAGTTTTAAAGTTTTATTTGGTAGGATTTGATGTGTTGATAAATGTTCTAACAAACCAAATAAAATGGCACAACTCATTTTATCATCTAAAAATCTTGATTTAATAAATCCATTTTTTGTTATTTGTGTTTTAGGATCAATGGCAATATAATCCCCATTTTGAATTCCAAGTTTCATGACATCTTCTTTATTTCGTACCACTTCATCTAAACGAATATGCATATGATCTTCATCTCTCACTAAAGAAGTGGAATCTTTGTAAACATGAATGGCTGGTGCATCAGATAAAACAGTCCCTGTATAGACTAAATGATCTCTTGTATAAATTTTACAGTATTCACCATCATATGTTGGAAGAATAGGACTACCTACTTTTGTAAATCTTAGTGTTCCATCATGATCAATGGAGCGAACCATTAAACCTAAAGTATCTACATGAGAAGTAATTCCCATTACGGATGAACTTTTTCCAGGAACTAAAACAATTAAATTTCCTTTTTTATTTCTTTGGGTTTCATATCCTAATTCATGAGCTTCCTTTTCTAAAAAAGAAATGACTTGCTCTGTATATCCACTTGGACTATCAATATCTAAAATTTTCTTTACCATATTTAAAACATATTCTTTATTCATTTTTTATCTCCTTGATGAGTTGTTTAATCTCTAATTCATTAAATAAATACTTTTCTCCACAATAATGACAGACTGTTTCAATTTGATGATCTTCTTGAATGATTTCTTCTAAATTATGAGTTCCTAAAGTAATCAAAGCTTTTCTAAAGTTTTCTTTTGAACAAGGACAAGAAAAAGAAACTGGAATGGTTTCTAATATTTCATAATCCTCATGGAAAAGAAAACTTAAAATATCAGATAAAGAACTAGATCTCATTTGTTCTCTAAAATCATTTAATAATGGAACAAGCTTTTCTAAAGTAGAAATGGTATCTTCACTGGCATTGGGTAGTAATTGTATTACTAAACCACCAGAAATAGAAGCCAAATTATTTGTTTCTACTTCAATGCTTAAACAAACAATGGATTTTGTTTGTTCACTTTCATAAAAATAGTAGGTAAAATCTTTCGCAATATCTCCTGTAATTTCAATACTAGAAGTAAACAAATCTTTTAACTTTAAATCTTTAATCACATCCATCATTCCATGATTTCCCAAAGTCATTTCATCATTTAATCCTCCACGATTATTGACAAAATGAACATGAGGATGATCCACATATCCTCGAACAGTTCCCCTAGATGTTGCATCTACTACCACATTGCCTATATATCCATTGCCATTTAGTTTTATTGTGATTGCCGCATCATTTTTTAACATCGCACCCATAATGGAAGCCATTGTTAAAACTTTGCCTAGAACAGAAGTTGCAGATGGCCATAAGTCATGTTTTACTACAGCTGTATTTACAGTATTTAAAGTATTTGCAATATAAACACGTACTTGTTTATTTAAAGCAAGTGCTTTGATTAATTGATCCATATTTTACTCCTTTTATCTTAATTAGTATATCACAAAAATAAAAAAAAACAATGAAAAAACAATTTATACTTAACGAATTTAAAAAATTATGATATAATAATTGAAGTGTTTCAAACGAAACATAGTTTATAAAAAAAGAAAGGTTTATTATGGAAAAAATAGTTTCAAAAACGAAATATAATCGAAAGCAACATAAACAATTTTATTTATTTCATTTGTTACATCGCTCAGCAACCATATGGTTACTCACTGTTATATCAGGAATTATGCTTGTACTTGCAGTATATAATACCATTCAAAAAAATAATAATTTAGCATTTTCTTGGATTGCTTTTGCTTTTACCGCAATCTTAACTCCTTTGATGATTTTATCTAGAGTGAATGGTGTTGTAAAACAAGAAACTCCAGAAAGAATTAAATCAACGGACACTATTGAAATCACAAAAGAAAAGTTGGTTCGAAGCAATGATGTTTTGCAAGGGAAAGCTGTTATTGGATGGAATAATATTAGTTTAATTTGTGAGAACGATCGTTATTTTTATATTTATACTACAGATACAACAGGCATTTTTGTTGTAAAAGAGGATATTATTGAAGGAAGTGTTGAGCAGTTACGTAAACTTGCTTTAAGTCATTTACCTGTCGATAAAAAAGGAAATCCAGTATATAAATATTATGGACAAGTTAAAAAAGAATATAAAGCAAAGAAAAGAATAGAGAAAAAGCAAAGAAAAGAAGCAAAGAAAAAACAAGAAAAGAAGGCATAAAGATGTTAGAAGATTATAAAAAATGGTATGCCAGAAAAGAAGATTTCTTAAATCATTTATTTCATCATAATTCTATTTTATTTCATCGTTTTGAAAATGTTATTAAAGTTTTAAACTTTATTGAAACTTTAAGTGAAGAAGAAATGAATGAAGATTATGAAGTTATTTTTGATTGTGGTTATTCTTATCTTTTTTCAACGATTTCTGAGATGGAACTTTATTTAGAAAAATATTTTCATCAAAATTTCCATCGCTTTTTAGAATATGAACTGATCATCAATTATAGTTTTTATTTGAGTGAATTAAAAGCTGTATTAGAAGAATATGAAGTTTTTACATCAGATGTACAAAAAGAATTTAATCAAGTGTTAGAAGAAATTGATGATATTGTTTCCCATAAAAAGAAATTTACAGAAGAACTTGTTGCTTCTTATGATGCAAGAATTTTATCCACGTTTGCTTATTCTAAAGATTACATTACAACACCAGAAGTATTCGATAGAATTGCAGAAGAATTACAAGTCTGTTAAAAAAATGTAGCCTAAATTAGACTACATTTTTCTTTTAGTGATTTATTTTTCTCATATGTGGGAATAAAAGTACATCACGAATAGAATCTACACCACATAATAACATGACAAGACGGTCAATTCCAATACCTAAACCTCCTGTAGGTGGCATTCCATATTCTAATGCTTCAACAAAATCTACATCCATTTCGTTTGCTTCATCATTTCCTAAATCTTTTTCTTTCAATTGATTTTCAAATCTTTCCCTTTGATCAATTGGGTCATTTAATTCAGTAAAGGCGTTTGCATATTCTTTACGATTAATGAATAATTCAAAACGATCTGTAAACAATGGATTTTGTTCATTTTTCTTTGCTAATGGACTAATATCTAAAGGATGTCCATAAACAAAAGTAGGTTGAATCAATGTTTCTTCAACATATTTTTCAAAGAATAAATTGATAATATGTCCATAAGTTTGTTCATGTTTTGCAACTTCAATATGATGTTCATTGGCAAGTTTTAAGCATTCTTCAAGATTTGTTGTTTGGAAAAAGTCAATCCCTGTAACTTCTTTGATAGCATCCACCATATGAATTCGTTTAAATCCTTTCTTTAAAGAAAGAGTATTTCCTTGATATTCGATGGTTGTTGTACCTAAAATTTCTGTTGCAAGATATTCGAAACAATCTTCGATTAAATCCATCATTCCTTCCATATCTGAATAAGCTAAATAAGCTTCAATGGTTGTAAATTCAGGATTGTGAGTTGAATCCATTCCTTCGTTACGGAACAAGCGACCTATTTCATAAACAGCTTCCATTCCTCCAACAATTAATCTTTTTAAAGAAAGTTCTGTAGCAATACGAAGGTAAAAATCCATATCCAAAGCATTGTGATGCGTTACAAAAGGACGAGCAGCAGCACCACCTAAGATGGGTTGTAATACAGGTGTTTCCACTTCAACAAATCCTCGATCATCAAAAAACTTTTGCATTGTTCTAATGATTTTTGGACGCATAAAAGCAATTTTTTTAGATTCTTCGTTCATAATTAGGTCTACATAACGACGTCTTCTTGCTTCTTCACGATCTTGTAATCCATGAAATTTTTCAGGAAGAGGTCGAAGAGCTTTACAAAGGTGTGTATATTTTAAAGCCTTTACAGTAACTTCTCCCGTATTGGTTAACATGACTTCTCCTTCAATTCCAACAATATCACCAATATCTCCTTTATCAAACAAATCAAATTCTTGTTCTGTTAAAGCATCTTGGCGAACATATATTTGAATGAAGCCATATTTATCTTGAATATGCATGAATCCTGCTTTTCCCTTGTTTCTTTTAGACATGATTCTACCAGCAACAGATGCAGGAATATGCATTTCATGCAATTCTTCTTTTTGATAAGATTGGTATTTTTCTTTTAAATTTTTGGAGAAATCTTTTCTTACAAATTTGTGTCCAAAAGGGTCAATTCCTTTTTCACGTAATTCCTCCATTTTCTTTCTTCTTACCAACTCTTGATCAGTTAAGTTTTGCTCTAGAGCCATTCCATTCATCTCCTTTTATCTATACAAAGTATTATATCATAGAGTCTTGAAAAAAACAAATATTTTATGAAACATGTCAATACTTTTTCAAAATAGAATATTTACTTCTCATTTTGAAAATAGAGGAATGATAAAGTCCTAAATATTCATAAACCATCAAGAATAGGGTAAAGCTTTCCCATACCTATATTTTAAAATATGATGCATATGTGAATAAATAGTCAGATTATGTTAATCATATCAAAGCCTAAGACACAATCATTAAAAAAGTTAGGGCTGTTTATTATGTTTACAAAGCAACATCTAAAGAAGTTGAAGTAGAATTTTACGTTAAAAACACTTTGAATATTTTCAAAAATAAATAGAAAATATTTTTGTATCACCAGTTAAAGATAATCAAAAGGACTGATACAAAGCTATCGAAAATGAAAAAAGCTTAAGAAAGAAAATAATTTTAATGAATGAGATTAAACAACTCATCAAGGAGATAAAAAATGAATAAAGAATACGACAGATGTAATCACAAATTAAAAACAATATTCATAGAGAATTTTTAATCAATAAAATTACTTCACTAAGATATAGAAGCCCAATATTAAATACTAGATCAACAATTAAATGAAGATAGAAACAGCAAGAGAGGGAAAATATTGTTTAATGTTATTATGACTTTGCAATTGCCCTAACAAATTAAAGGTAATATTATTAAAAGGTTGACATTTAAAAATATTTGATATATAATAAATTGTAAAAACAAGGTGAAGGAGGGAATAAAATGAAGAAAGTATTATCATTTTTGTTTTTATTTGCTTTATCATTTTTATTAGTGGGATGTGATAAAAGTTACAACGAAACCTACGATATGAACAAGGAAGTAGATTATAAAGAAGAATTAACAGGAGAAGAGTTGACTGCAAAAATTACTGAAATTGCTGAAAATCAAACAGAAGTTAATTCTATTAACATTGAATTAAAAATAACTGGAACAACGGAAATTCCAAATGAAGATTTTACATCAACAACAAAAGAAAAATTTAATTTTAATTTTTCTGTTAAATTAAATAATGAGGGAGATGAGCCTCAAGTTGATGTTTCCTTAAATGGAAAAGTTGGTGGGGATGAAATGAATGCTCATGCTTGGTATAAAGAAAGAGATTTCTTCCTTTCTTTAGATATTCCAGGTGAAACAGAAGAAGAAAGCATTAATCAAAAAATTTGGATGCATTTATCTGATGAAGATTTAGCAACATTAGAAGGTATTTTAGGTAGCCTAACAAATCCTCAAACACCAGGATTACCAACAACACCTGGAACACCTGAACTACCAAGTGAAGAAGAGTTACAAGAAATGATTAGCCAATTGTTTGCATCCATTCAAAAAGCAGGAACAGATAGTAAAGGAAATCTTGTATTTGAATTCGATACAAGTCAAAATACATCATTAATGAACGCACAAATCAAAGGAAGAGTTGTTTTTTCTGACAATAAATTAGTTTATTGTATTTTCGAAGCAGGTGATACAACTATTTCTGTTGAAGTAAACTACGATAGTGTAAATGTTAAATTACCAAATAAAGATAAATATGAAGAAAAATCTGTTACTGAATTATTAGCATCTTTAGGCGGATTTATGCCTCAATAAAAATCAAAAGGGATTGTGAAAGCCTTAACTTTTAGAAAGTAGGGTTTCACAGCCCTTTTTTCTTTTTTATACAAAAAACGTCTCCGGGTTCGATTCCCGAAGCGTTTTTGTTTTATTCTCTTCATTGACTATTTAAAAAAACTGTTGTATAATTAAAAAGAAGAATTTACATAAAGGGAATGAAGATTATGATTTATATATATGTTCTTCTTGCAATAGGGATTCTTATTTGTTTCATTCAACTATTTATATTACCTATATACAAGAGAAATAAAATCAAAAATCAACTATTTAAATCTATTGAAAATAAATCCTATACTTTAAAACAAATTCATCATGAAAGTTATGATTTTACTTTAGAAAGTGACAAAATGATTTTATTGATTAAATGTATTATGATTAGTCCTAATTCTATGATTACCATTAATAGTCAAGAAACATGGGATTTATCTTATGGAGGATTAGATAAAAGTAAGGGAAAATCTTTTCCTCATCATAAATATTTAAATGAATTAATTCCATTTTTGAAAAAGAATTTTCAAACAGAAAAACAAAATCGTAAAGTTATTTTAATTTATCCATCAACAACACAAATTGTACGATATCTAAATGAAAGTGAATTAGAAGAAATTCATGTGTCTGATTTACCTTATGGATATAAAGTGATTCAATTTGCATCATGGGATGAAGAAATGGAACAATTATTTCTTCTAAAATAAAAGGAATTTGCATATCATTTACTGAGGTGAATGATATGAACAACGTGAATTCTGCTTTAAAAACAGTCAGTCAAGAAATTATTTTAAAAGATCGAAAAGATTTAACCATTACAGGAGTAAAAAAGGTCAACACATTAAATCCCACTTGTTTTGATGTGGATACGATTTTAGGACGTATGAAAGTAGATGGCAAAGATTTAGAAATGATGTCTATGGATATTGAAGAAGGTGTATTGGTGATTACAGGCAGTATTCACCAAATGTCATATTTAGATAATGCAAAGAAAAAAGAAGCAGGTTTTTTCGCAAAATTATTTAAATGATGTATACTTTTTATGAACAAACTCTTTTCATGATTCAATTTATTCTTTTGGGAATGTTTATTTCTATTGCGTCTGATACCATTGTTGTTTTATTTTCTTCCAATCGATGGTATGAAATATTGATCAAAATTCTGTTATGGACAGGTTTAGTTTACTTAAGTTGTGTCTACGTGATGCATATAAGTGATGGGTATCTTCCATTTTATTTTTTCCTTTTCTTTCTCGTTGGCTATATTCTTTATACAAAGTTTCTAAGAAAAGAATATCTAAAGTCATGGACAAAAATCAAAGGATACAAAGGAAAAATATGGGAAATACTATTTCCTGTGACAATTTTTTCTTTCTTTAAAAAACAATTTAAAAAAATAAAACAAAAACACAAAACAAAAAAAGCAAAAAGAAAAGAACAAAGGAAGCAAAGAAAAATTCTTAAAAAAGAAAGGAAAAAACATGAAAAAAATCAAAATACTCATTCTATCCATATTTTGTCTATCTTGTTTTAGTTTGGTAGGGTGCACAAAAGAACAAGAAGATGTTGATATTTATGCATCTATTTATCCAATTTATTATTTAACTGATCGAATTGTACAAGATAAATTGGTTGTAAAACAAGTCTATCCTATGGGAACAGATGTCCATGATTATGATCCAGGTGTAGGTTCAGCTTTGATTTCCATGGCCCAAGCGAAATTGATGTTTTATGTTGGGTATGGTTTAGAAAGTTTCATTGACGTTGCGAAAGATAAAATTTTTGCTTCTACTGGAATCCGTTTGATAGAATTGGGTTCATACATTCAAATGGTTGATCCAATTACTATTTCACCATCCAATGGAGATCATCAACATGATGTAGACACCCATGTGTGGATGGATCCAAAAAGAATGATTGTTTTTTCGCAAATCATTTTGCAAGAAGTTTGTGCGATTGATCCTGAAGATGAAGCTTTCTTTAATGAAAATGCGAAATCTTTAATTGAAGATTTACAAGCTTTAGATCAAGAATATGTTGATTTTTTAAGTGATGAATCTTTAATTAAGGTGATACTCGTAGATCATGATTCTTATGTATATTGGGAAGACCGATATGGAATTCAAAGAATTAGAACAAGAGTTGATAATGAAAGTTGTGATGTTGTTCCATCCCATTGGAGTAAAAATATTGAACTTGCAAAATCATATGGAATTAAATATATTGTTACAACAAAAAATGAATCATTTTGTTCGATTGTTGATAAATATGCAAAAGAATTAGGAGCAGAGATTGTGGAACTAAATCATATTTCCACATTAACAAAACAAGAATCAAAAAAACATGAAAACTATATTTCTATTATGAGAAAAAACTTAGAAGTTTTAAAGAAGATACTTCCAAGAAAATCCTAATATATAATTAAATTCTACTAATGAGAACCATTGGTAGAGTTTTTTAAAATATTTAACTTATAAAAAAATTTCCAAAAAAAAGATTGACATTGTTGTGAAACTATTGTATAATGTTATAGCAGTTTGTGAAAGAACGATTTATGGAGAGATAGCGAAGTGGCTAAACGCGGTGGACTGTAAATCCACTCTCTACGAGTTCGATGGTTCGAATCCATCTCTCTCCACCATTTTTATTGCTCATTCGAATAGGGCCATAGCCAAGCGGTAAGGCAAAGGACTTTGAC
>CANQVW010000003.1 GCA_947627395.1 uncultured Bacilli bacterium
AGAGACCTCCAATATAGAAAATGTTGATGTTTTAATTTTTAATACATGTGCAATTCGAGCGAATGCGGAAAACAGAATTTATGGAGAATTAGGACGATTAAAGGGATTAAAAAATCAACATCCAGGAATGCTCATTTGTTTATGTGGTTGTATGCCACAAGAAGAAGTTACTGTTCAATTATTACAAAATAAATATAAACAAGTAGATATTGTATTTGGAACACATAATATTCATATGCTTCCCTCCTATTTATACGAAGCATATCAAACCAAAGAAAGAGTTTTAGAAGTTTATAGCGTTGAAGGAAATATTATTGAAGGGGTACCCATGAAAAGAGCCCATCAAAAAAAGGCATGGGTGGATATCATGTATGGATGTGATGAATTTTGTACCTATTGTATTGTACCTTATACAAGAGGAAAAGAAAGAAGTAGAAACCCTCAAGATATATTAAAAGAAGTAGAAATACTTAAAGAACAAGGATATCTTGAAGTCACTTTATTGGGACAAAACGTCAATGCTTATCAAGTTGAAACATCAGAAGGAATATTTGGATTTGCTAGATTGTTAGAAATGCTTGCAAAAACCCATATTCCAAGAATTCGTTTTACAACAAGTCATCCTAAAGATTTAGATAAAGCTACGATGGATGTCATGGCAAAATATCCAAACATTATGCCCCATTTACATTTACCTGTTCAATCTGGTAGCAATACCATTTTAAAGAAAATGAATCGTAAGTATACGAAAGAAGAATATCTAGAAAAAGTATCTTATTTAAAATCTCTCATTCCAGATTTAGCATTAACCACAGACATCATTGTTGGTTTTCCATATGAAACGGACGATGATTTTAAGGAAACATTAGATTTAGTTGAAAAAGCTCAATTTGAAGGTGCGTATACTTTTATTTATTCTCCAAGAGAAGGAACTCCAGCTGCCAAGTATGATTCACAAATTGATCCAAAAATAAGTAAAGAAAGACTCCTTTTATTAAACAAAAGGATTAATGAAGGATTCTTAAGAGGAAATGCGCGCTTTGAAGGAAAAATTGTGGAAGTACTTGTGGAAGGAGTGAGTGAAAAAAATCCTCACCTATTAACAGGGTATACAAGACATAATAAACTTGTTAACTTTGAAGGTTCAGTTGAAAATATTGGAAAAATTGTTCCTGTTCAAATTGAAAAAGCTTATACATGGCATTTAAAAGGAAAAAAAATATAATCAAAGTTTAGGATAGAAGTTTTATCATTCATGAAGCATCTTTAGAAAAGTTTTATACAAATGATGGTAAATTCATTGTAAAAATAGATGATACAAATATAAGAAGAAAAAGAGTAATTTTTGATTGGTAGGGTAGAATTCAACTTACTCCAAGAGATTATATAAAATCCTCACATTATGATTGCGAAGATTTAAAATATGAGGAACATAATAAAGCTATCAGGGTAGATGAGGATTCAAAATGGTGTAAAGAAATGGAAGAAACAACAAAAGAAAATCACCATACTTTTAACAATGTTCATCCTGGAAAAACACTATATAAACATTTCATAATGTTTATGGGTGATTTTGTTTTTGAAATTCTTTCTTATGGTTGTACTGTAGAAGATATTTAATTATACATGAATGTAAACAAGAACTCATTGAAATTATCTCAGTGAGTTCTTTTATAAAAATTAGATAAAATATTTTAATTTCTATAAAAATTCTATTTAAACAATCTTTTCGCGATTTCTTTTTTGTTCTTTTTTTTGATCTTTTTTCATACAATAATATAGAGAAATATAAAAGTAAGATTGCATATGCCTAGTAGCAAGTGAAGACATTTTTGAATATATTGTTACTGAGGAGGGATTAAAATGAATGAGATTCGTGAAATTGTTACCAAAGCTGTCGTGGCAAAAGGCAGAAAAACCATCCGTTTAAAAGATGTTGTTTCTCCGGAAAATGATACATTTAGTATATTAGGTTGCTGGGTCATTAATCATGAGTTTAGTGCTGATTTAAATGACAAAACGGTTTGTATCAATGGATGTCTTGAAGTAAACATTTGGTATGCATATGATGATAATAGTCGTACTGAAATTGCAAGAAAAGTCATAGAATATACAGAAAATATAAAAACAAGACAAATTGTGAAAGACGTTCAAGGAGATCAAGATGTAATCGCCAGAGTTACACAACAACCAAGTTGCACCAATGCAAGTATTGTTGATGATGGAATTGAAGTAGAAATTGTCTTAGAAATCGTCGTTGAAACGATAGGAGAAACAAAAATACTTGTGACAGCATTTACGAATGTAGATTCCATGGATGCTGATGATGATTTTGAAAATGAAATCAATGAAAATTTCATTGATGAAAATAAAATAATTCATTAAAATCATAATAGAAAGGATAAGTATGAAATTTCATATTGTAAGTGATCAAGAAACTTTAAAAGAAATTGCTTTTAAATATGATTTAACGGAAGAAGAAATTAAAAAAGAAAACAAACATATTCGTATGTGGAATCGTTTAATTCCAGGGACAAAACTTAAAATTCCTGTGATTAGTGAAGCAATGAATCAAGATTTAAATGATATGGAACCTTTTATTGAAGATTATTACCCAAAATTAAAAATAGAACCGGAAGATACGGCTATCCCAACAATGAAAGAAGAACCTTTCAATGAAGAAGAAATCATAGAAAAAGAAGATATTATTTTAGAACCTAGCATCATTCAAGAAACGGCTCCGAAAGAGGTTCCAAAAGAAGAAATACCAGAACTTGTGAAAATGAAGGAATTTAAGAAAAAAGCCATTCAAGATGGGCAAAATCTAAGACCCACTTATTTTCCAAAACAAGTCATTTTTCCATTTCCCTGCGTTGCTCCTCCCATGATTTACGTATATCCACATCCTTATTATAAGACTAAACTTTAGATGAAGACAGCAAATTATCGCTGTCTTTTTACGATTTAAAACAAAAAAATAAACTTATTGCCTTTTTTATGCAAAAGTGATACAATAGAAATGTCTAATAAGGAGAAAAATGATATGAAGAAAAAAATTATATTTTTATTATTTTTATTTGCTTTACTTTTATTTACTGGATGCAACAAGGAAACAGTAACCGTTACTTTTGATGGAAATGGTGGAAATTATATCAGTGGTGAATTAACTCAAACCATTACCAAAGGAAAAAAAGCAAAAGCACCTAAATTTGAACTTGAAGGGTTTGATTTATCTTGGGATCAAAGTCTTTCTTCTATTCAAGAAGATGTAACCATTCATGCCGTATGGAAGAAAAATGGTTATGGATTAAAAGGATTCAGTGTTGTTGAAGATAATGAAACACATCAAAAAATGTGGAGTATTCGCTTACCCAATGTTTTAGGAGCTATTGTCTTAGAAGAATATGAAGACTTATCTGAAGGAGTTCGTGTTACTTATTATCAAGATGAGGAAGGGCAAAAACCACTAGATTCTTCAGTTGCAATGCTTTCGATAGGAGATAATTATGTTTATGTGCAAATTACAAAAGATCAAGAAACAACGATGGCAACGATTCATATTAGAAGAAGAAAAATTTATCAAGTCTTCTTTGAAACATTTTGTGACACACATATAGATTATGTTGAAGTTGAAGAGGATCAATTATTAGAAGAACCTAAAGTGGAATTAAAAAGAGATGGATTTCAATTTCAAGGATGGAATTATGATTTTTCAAAGCCTGTAACTTCTACTTTAAAAGTTCAAGCCAAATGGAAAGGGAATACTTATGAAGTGACTCTAGATCCAAATGAGGGAGAGATTTCTAACACTAAGGCTTATGTGACTTGTGGTGAAGAAGCTGATTTAGAAACGCCAACCAGGGAAGGTTATGATTTTATGGGGTGGATGTATGACGGAAAACTTGTCAATACATCTTCATGGAACATTCCTCAAAATGTAGCTCTAACAGCTCAATGGGAAAGAAGTGAAATGACATTTGAAATTGATTATGTTATTGTAGGAGCTGTTGGTCCTAATTTAGATCGCACGTATAGCAATAAACAAGAATTAAAATTAAAAAAACCATACAAGAGTGGATATGAATTTTTAGGTTGGTATTACGATAGTAATTTTAATGGAGAACCTGTTACCGTTATCCCAAAGGGAACAGAAGGGAATATCAGGTTATACTCTAAATGGCAAGAATATGTCTTAAAAGGAAAAAAGGTTTCTTTTTTAGGAGATAGTATTACTACATTTTATGCGGAAAATAGTCCTGTCAATAGTTATTATCATGGTAATAATCAATACTATTATCCAATTTATTCAACTTCAGTAAAAAATGTTGATCAAACTTGGTGGAAGATTTTTGTTGATCAAACAGAAACTACATTAGTGACCAATGAGGCTTATAGTGGATCTATGGTTACAGGTACTGGAGAAAGTGTTGGAACCAATATCACTCGAATTAAACATCTAAGAAATGATACTTTAGGGGATCCTGATTTAATTATTGTCTATTTAGGAACCAACGATTTCATTTATTCCAATCGTGAAACATATCAAGTTAGTTTAACAGAATTTGAAGATGCATATCGATTAATGGTTGAGCGTATTTGTGAAAATTATCCAATGGCAGATATATTCCTTGGAACATTAGCCTATGAATCAAACTCAGAACACAATCATAAAGATCATAATAGTCCACAAGAAATTGATGAAAAACGTAATGAGTTTAATCAAATCATTCGTAAAATTGCAATGGAAAATTATGTACAAATCATTGATTTAGCATCTACGATTACAAGAGCAAATTATGCAACTTATTTAGGAGATTCTGTTCATCCAAATGCGGAAGGAATGAAATTATTTGCCCAAAAAACCATTGAAGATGTAAAATCTTATTTAGGTATCTAATTTAATATAAAATATAAAAATCCTAATCTTATTAGACTAGGATTTTTTATTTTTGTCTTGTTTAATGAGTATTTTTCCAATGAATGGACGATGGGATTTTTGAATAGCATTTTGTGGACAAACTTCACCACAACACCAACAACGAATACAAGAAGTATTTTTAAGATGCGGGTAATTTCCTTTTTTTATTGTCATCGCTTTTGGCGGACAAATTTTAGAACATTCACCACAGCGTATGCAAATCTTTTTATTAATTTTTGGATGTTCTAATAAAATATTTTTCATCCATTTTATTTTAAGAAGTTTTAGACCAAAAATGGATAAAGAATTTTTAGGAGGCTTAAAATGAACATTTTGAAAGGATTCTATTTTTTCTCCACATAGTTCAATCTCATTAGGATTATAAGTACCATAATGACGATTTCTTGCAATTTCATTGATAAAAAATTTATGCATATCTAAATCCATAACACGGCAAGCAATATAATCTAAAGCGACAGCATCCAAAGAACAAAGTAGAGCACCAGACCAAATCGCACTTCCAGCACTACTTGGACCATCTCCTTCTAAACCTAATATACCATCACATAAATGAATGACAGTTTTATCTTGTGTTGCTTCCAAGAAGGCACCATATAAATCATTCATCGCTTCTCCAAAGGCAAGTGGAGTACTTGCTTTTACATGCCAAGCAGATTTATTGAGTCCATAAATCAAACCAAATAAATTTTTTTCTGCACAAGTGATGTAAGCAAGAGTGTGTGTCTTTAGTTTGGGCAAATTAATAAATACATCATGATTTATCATCTCTTGCGATACTTCAAAAGAACTATAAATTTTTGGATTAGAATTTGTAATTTTAACAAAATCTTTTCCTTCAAATACACGAATATTTTCTTCTTGAATCATTTCTTCAAAGCCACATTTTTTCAGAACGTAACGAAAATCTCTTGTTGCTGGATTATCTCCTATTGTAAGTTTAATTGTTTTTCCTAATGTTTCCTTTAAAACTTGGACTAATGCCTTTACAAATATTGGATGAGTTGTAATTCCAAAATCAGGAGAAAACGGACCAACACAATTCACTTTCAAAAATATGCTAGAATTCGCAGTCATTTTCTGAAATGCTCCAATTTCTTGCAAAGAATATTTTATTTTTTCTTTCAACTCATTTAAATTATACTGAGAACACTTTTGTAATACAACCTTCATCATTTATCTCCTAATAAATTCATTATACTACAAAAAATGAGGAAAGGCAAATAAAGAAAAAAAATAAAGTTTTTTTCCCTTCATTCTTTTACATTTTTCTTACCTCAAAAAGAATATAGTAGGAGTACTCTTAAAAAAGGAAGGTAGTTTTTATGAATCTATTTTTAATTAAAGATATGGGACAAGCACCATAAAAAATAAACCATACAGGGGTTCTTTATATTTATATATATGAGATGAGTTTGTAAAATATTCCAAAAAAAGAAAGAAGGCGATAAAATGAAAAAATATAATAATATTTTAATAGATGAAAATCAAGAAATCGATCATCCAAAGACATATTATACAAAAATATATAATCAAAGTCATGAAATTATTGGTTCAGTTTATCAACATGTCATTTATAATTTAAATAAAGAACCATGGGGAACTATTTCAAGTACACAAACTGATAAAGTTAGAGAAGTTTTTAGAGATCAACAAGTGATTGCGAAAATATATGATAATCGCATGTTACTCATTGAACAAGATGAAAAAAATACTCAAGATTTAGACGCTTATGTTTATGTCGGAACGATTCAAAAGTTTACACCCGTTCTTTATTGGAGTCTTGGTGGCATCCTGTTAGGAGTGATAGCTGTTCTCATTCTTTTACTTTGCTATCTACCTAGGTGTCCAAAACAAAGGATTCCTAATATTTCTTTAGAAGCAAGTTCTTCTTTGGATCAATGGAAAGAAACGGAGGATCATCAAATCTCTTTATTTAGAGTAAAAAATCAAAATGAAGAAAGTATTTTGTATCCTGGAATGGTAGGATCCTATCAAATGACAATTAAAAATAAAGGAAATGAAGATTTAATTTACGAATTTGAATGGAAAGAAAATAATGATTGCGAGTTACCCATTGGATATACCATTCAAATTGATGATGAATATATCATTGGAAATGAAAAAGAATTTGTGAAAATAAAAGATTTTTCCAATGTTCAATTAGAACTAAAAAAGAAAAAAACTAGTACTATCATGATTACGTATTGTTGGATAGAAGAAGATGAAAAAGATATTACTTATGCAAATCAGGACAATACTTATAAAGTCATCTTCGCTATTTTATATCAAGCAAAATAAAAAAGGAGGAATTTAAAATGCGTAAAAAAGTATTTCATAGTTTAGGAATGATTCTAGGATGTATGTTATGTATTCTTGCTTTGGTTAGTGGAACAACTTATGCGAAGTATGTTCAAAAGATGAGTGGGCACGATCAAGCAAAAGTAGCATCCTTTATCAATAACGTATCAACAGATCATGAAACATTAACTCAAGACACAAATCTTACTTTATGGGAAGATATTATAGCACCAGGAAGCCAGGGTGAGTTTGTTCTTCATGTTGTGGATCAAAGTGAAGTTCAAGTTCAAGCACTGATGACATTAGAATTAGATAATCCTCAAGAAATTCCACTTCGATTTTCTTATCAAGGAACGACATACGAAGATCTTGCTTTACTAAATCAAAGATTAAATCAAGTATTGGAGGAAGAATTTAAAAAGGGTCCAACATCGAATATTGATATTGAACTTTCTATTGGATGGGAATGGCCATTCTTTATTAGTGATGAGCAAGATGAAAAAGACACTCAAATTGCTTCATCCACTTCAACAGTCACCTTACATGTATCCTGCACCTTTATGCAAGTTGTAAGTGAATCTTGAGGAAGAAAGGTATGAGTTCATCTACTCCTTTTAAAATTATTTTTCAACAAAGCAAGAAGAAAAATAAGGAACCTATTTTATTAAGAGAAGAAGAAAAAAACAAAATGTTATTCTTGCTTCTTGGACAAACGGCAATTTATGCATGTTCAAAAATAAAAGATCTTGTTTTTGAATTAAAAATACAAGAACAAGAAGTCGTGGTAAAAGTAAAAAGAAATGAAAAAATAGGTATCTATCATGTTCAAAATATGGTAGATTATCGACGTTTTATTGATGAATTTTCTTTACAAGAAAATCTAAGTTTATCCTATTTTCCCAATATGTATGCAAAAAAGAAATTAGAAGATGCTTATCAAAATCCATCTCATATTGGATCATATACTTTTTATATTTACCAAAATCAAAAAGAAAATAAGGAAGAAAAAACAATGAATGAAGAAATTATAGTTCAAGAATCCATAGAAGAAAAGAAAAATAAAGAACATACTTCCAAAGAATCTACTTCTTTTAGAACCCATAAGAAAATCAAAAAAAAGAAACGTTATTTTTTATTATTTCTTTTCTTATTCTGTTTAA
Organism: uncultured Bacilli bacterium; assembly: GCA_947627395.1. Lineage (GTDB taxonomy): Bacteria > Bacillota_I > Bacilli_A > ML615J-28 > CAG-698 > CAKOMG01. The sequence goes on from CANQVW010000003.1 coordinate 8,398, forward strand.
GCCCCTACGTGGTTTTAGGAGTATTTGCGAAAAACATGACACGTAAAAGTGGATTATCCACTACGAAGATAGCCGAGTGGCATGATCAATATATCTTGTTAGATCATGAAGAAGAAGTAGAGTTTACTTTGGATGAAATTAAAAGCCAAGAAGATCAAAAAGTTTTTCATGTGAAAGTATGTCATTTTGATCAAGATCAAGAAACAGAAGTAAAAACAAAGTATCAACTCTTTTTGACAACAACCAATAATATTCCTTTAAATGTTCAAGTATCAGAAGAGGAAAATACAACTTCTTTTTCATCAAAAGGGAATGGAGAAATGGAAAAACTTCTTTTATTAGAAGGTACATTAGAACAACAAAAGGAAAGTCATACTTATACATTAATATTTTCTATTGCAACTTCTAGTCAATCTTTTATAGAACTAGTGGATGAAATTGATCAAGTAAAGATTTGTATGACTTTTGTGCAAATTGAATAGAAATGAGGAAAATTATGAAAAAGAAACTCTCCTATATTATTACGTTAAGTTTATTTTTATTATGTAGTTTTGCTTTAGGTAGTTTTTGTATTTATGCAAAATATAAACAAGAAAAAGAACAAAGTACTTCTTTATCCTTTCAAAAAAGTTATTTAAATATATCTAATCCTCAAACAAAAGAGTTTATATTAGATGAGAATCAAAGATTTTCTATTGAAGTATCGAATACACTTTATGGAAATATGACTCCTTTTGATTTAATTTATGACATTGAAATTGTAGATGAAGTTCATGGGATAGAAAACACATTGCTTCAAAAAAGTGAGGAAGAACTGAAAGCAACAGGAACAGAAAATAAAAATATTTATAGTGATCTTTTACTGAGTAGTGGAGGAAATGAAATTCACCATGTTACTGTCACTTTGACATCTACTTCAGGATATCATCAATTCATTCAAAACACATTTGATGTATCTATAGCAACCAATTTACAAGAAAAAATATCCTACGAACTTTTAGATATGCCTGGAAATATTGCTAGTATTTTTAAAATTACCATTCCAGATTTATATCGTAAGAGGGACGTTACTTTTAATATTCAATTTCCAGCTACTCTTGTTTTACAAGAAAATTCATTGGTGGATTCTTTAACCAACGAAAACTTAAAGACAACTTTAGAAAGAGGTGGAAATTATACTTTTTATTTTTTTAAAGAGGATATCAATCAAATCTATACATTAGATCAATTTCAAATAAGGTGGTAAATAAATGAAAACACGTCAAACTTTAAGAAAAATTCTTTTTTTAGGAATTTTATTTAGCCTACTCAGTGTATCTTTTTTTGTTCCAAATACATATGCATCGATATGGGATCAAGAAGTTAATACACAGTGGTATCAAAAAGCAAAGAAAGAATATCATATTACAAGTCCAGCCGAGTTCGCTGGTTTATCTACAATTGTTTCTGGTGTGGGAGAAATTCAAGATTCTTTTCTTGGAAAAACCATTTATATAGAAGAAGATCTTCTTATCAATGATTTATCCTTTCCAACCATCGGAACAGAAGAATATTCTTTTGAAGGGACATTGGATGGAAAAAATCATTTTCTTGAAGGAGTTCTTTTTGAGGATGGATTTGGTTTATTTCCCATTCTAAAAGGAACTATTAAAAATGTGAAAATAAAACAAGTTACACTTTCAAATTATAAAGATTCTTTTGGAATTATAACCAATATCAATCAAGGAACCATTCGAAATTGTTCCATTGAAGAGATTACACTTCTACCTGAAGAAGATATAGAGATTTCTTCTTTTGGAATTGTTTCAGGAATCAATGAAGGAATCATCGACCAAGTAAAAGTCCATGGTTTTATGGAAATTGCTTTAAAAAACATGTATGTAGGTGGGATTAGTGGTATCAATCATGGAGAAATCAAGGAATGTCAAAACGATATTGAAATTACGTCAAACAATGATTATTTAGGTGGAATTGTTGGAAAAAATGAAGGATTTATTAGTGACTGTTTGAATCAAGGAAATATGATTTCTTCAGGTTCTTATATTGGTGGAATTGTTGGAATAAATGAGGGTGGAAGAATACAATATGTGACCAATACAGGAACTATCACGGGTGAAAAAGATTCTATTGGTGGTCTTGTTGGAGAAATGATAGAAGGTACTTTATCTTCATCACTCAATCAAGGGGAAGTTTTAGGAGCAATAAATAGTTCATATATAGGTGGTCTTGTTGGAAAAATGACATCCTCTCATCTTGAGTTATGTTCTAATGAAGCCAATATCAATTTAACAAGCGATTTATCTACGAATCAAGGAAAATATGTAGGTGGTCTTATTGGATATATGACTTCAAGTACATTATCTAATTCAGTCCAAAAAGAAAATAAAGTTCAAGGAGAAGATTACGTTGGAGGTGTTATTGGATATCTAGAATCAGGGGATGTTGAATATGTTTTAACATCCGCTATCACGCAAAATATAGAAGATAAAAACTGTTCATCCATCGCAAACATTTTATCTCCCAACATTGCAAAGTTTCTTTACACATTTACAACAGAAGACACCCCACCTACTTTAGTGGGATCTTTCATTGCAAAAGAAAGAATTACAAAAGAAGTATTTTTATTATTCACATCATTATCCAATACCAAGAGGGATTCATGGAGTATTGATCAAGAAACGATAGAGCTTTCCTATATTGGTGCTAAAGATATTTTACCAATTTTTAAAACTTGGGTGGATGTTGCTCTTTATATGGAAAGAGGAAAAGAAACGAATGGAGTATTAAGAGATGATATTTTAAAAGAATGTCAAACTAAGAAGTCTTTTACCATTACAAAGCCAGAACAACTTGCATGGATTATGTATCAAATGAATCAAAACGCTTCTTTTCAAAATCTTCATCTTCAATTAGGAAATGATATTGATATGAGTGGAAAAACTTATCAAAATGGACAACCATTAGAATGGTATCCGATATCCGATTCCCCTGTGAATGCATTTCAAGGAATTTTTGATGGAAGAAATTATGCAATTTTAAATCTTGTGATGAATCAAAACACTCCTTATACAGGGCTTTTTGGATATACTTCGGAACAAGCTTTGATTCAAAACCTTATTTTAGAGGCAGAAATTACGGGAAATATGTATGTTGGATCTGTAGTTGGATATCATTGGGGAACCATTACAAACTGCAAGATCAAACAAGTAAGTATTCATAAATCAAGTGGATATACGGGAGGAATTGTTGGGTACAACGAAGGAATCATCACTCATTCTATCGTTCAAAGAATTGATGTAGTTGATGGAGGATATTATTTAGGTGGTCTTGTTGGAATGAATACAGGAAAAATCGAAGATTGTAAAACCCAAAATGGAACGCTTCAAGGTGCATATTATGTGGGCGGCATTGTTGGTGGAAATATGAACAATATTACACAGTGTAGTAATGCTTGTAGCATCACATCATGTGATAAAGGAAGCTTTCATGGAACAGGAGGAATTGTTGGAATACATCAATTAGGTCAAATTACTTCTTGTTATAACCAAGGAAATATTGAAGGATCTATTTCAATTGGTGGGATTGTTGGATATCTTAAAAGTGGTCAAGTCAAAACTTGTTACAATATCGGAAAAGTTCAAGGAATGGAAAGCATAGGAGGAATTGTTGGAAAAGGAAGTGGATGTATTGAAGAAGCGTTCAATACAGAAGAAATCACATTTTTAAACACAATGGCGGGTGGAATTGCTGGTACATTTGATGGAACCATCGAAAATTGTTACAACACAGGAATTGTAAACGCAAAACAGTTCTTTGCTGGAATTGTAGGTAAATTAGAAAAAGGATTTTTACGTACTTGTTATGTTAGAATTTTAGATGAAGAATATTTACCTTCATTCATTGTCGGATATTTCAATGGAACGATGGAGAATTGTTACACTTTATCCCAAGATTTAGATTCTTCAAATTCTTTCTTATATCAAGATAAAACAAACACATCAGAAGTCATTTCATCATCTTCACTCATTCTATCGCAGATGACATGCACAAGTTTAGAAGATCCATTATTTGTTATGGAAGGTTTTTCCTCTTCACCATGGACAATATTTTTATCAAAAGAGAATCAATATTATTTTCCAGTATTAACTTCCTTTTTGGATTCTTCAATATATCAAGTAAGAAAAGATGCTATGCAAAGTACAAGCTATTTTCTTTTCTCAATTCCTACACTTGGAATCGAAAGCTTTGCTTCTAATCAATGGAATTATCAATTATCAGAAATTCTTCCAAGAGAGGAAATAAAAGAGGATTTAAAAGGATTTTTATGTTTTCATTTATATAGTTATTCATCTAGTTCTACCTTAACTTCTTTTTCACTTCAAGCAACAAATGAAGAACTTTGTTTACCAGTAAATACTTTCATTTCTTGTGTTGTCCTAGACCATCAAGGAAAAAGAATTTATGTAAAACAAAACAAAGTTCAAAATGAAAATATGATTTGGGAATTACCAAATTCATGTATCATTGAAGAAGATACATTTATTACGATTTTATTTTATCTAACTTTTCCAGAAGAAATATCAACTTTCTCATGTTCTGTTCAATTGCAAGGAACATTTGAAAATCAGTATCAAGAAATTCCATCTCATCCTGTTACATTATCTTATGAAAAAGAAGAAGATGAAATCTTTCATTCCTTAGATTTATGTGATAATGGCATGATTATTCATATCTTAGAAGATTTAAAACAAAATGTGCAAGGAAAAATACTTCTTTATGTACTTTTAGAAGATGAAGAAGGTTTCCATTTAGCACTTTCTTCTAATGAGAAAGAAATTTATCTAAGCGATTTACCTGTTGGAAAGTATACATTGACCATCAAAAAATATTGGGTGTCTTTAGAGGACTCATACGCCCTAGGAGGACAATATATTTCTAGTTTTACAGAGGAAGTATCCATCACCGGAAAAGATATTTTTAAACTTCCAGAAGAGGAAGAGCACTCAAAAACAGTTTTAGTAATCGATCAAAATCAAAAAAGAATATTTCAAGAAGAAGAAGATATTCAAATTCAATTTACTTATCCAATAGAAAAAGAAACACTTTATTATGAATTATATCAAAAACAAAATCAAAACTATGAACAACTGATTGAAAAAACACCAGTAACATTGTTATCAAATACCATCTTTAATTATAATAATACCTTAGAAAAAGGAACTTATCGTTTTATCTTTTATCTAAAAGATGCGAAAATGATTTATAATATTTTAGTTGTATAACAAAATTGATCGATATTTATTAACCTTGAATCGAAAAATCTTGTAAATAGAATCCAAATATTATATAATGAATGCAAAGTATTTCATATATAATAGAGCCTCTATAGCTTTAAAATAAAAAAACTCTCTTGTATATAGATATAAGGGAGTTTTTCGTTTACTACCTATTTAAGAGGTGCATGAAATGAAAATTGTAAAATATATTCGTGTATATTTGCATTTTTTGATGCAATAGTAGGAAATGGCAGTAATGTTGGATTTAAAGAAGTCATGAGTGGGATAGCTTCAGTGTTATTTATTGTTTTAATATATTTTACTTCATTAAACGTATTAGAAAGATAGACAAAGCAAAAATATAAAATTAATAGTTTATGTTCCATAGGAATAACAATTTTGTTCATATCTTTGATAGTTTTGGGGTTAATAATTATTGAATAATTATTTTAAAGAACATAAACTTATAGGTGTATACTATCTCATTTTACGATGTTGAATTTGAAATAGATAGATTTGATTGTGATATTTTAGATATTTAAATATAAATTTAAATCATCTACTAGCATGATGCGATTGAATAAATGAAAGAGGTAAATATGATTTATACTGACAAGGAAAAGCAAATTGCAAAAGAATTTATTGATTGTAAGATCCCAAATTATATGTATGATTATGATGAAGAATTTAAAAAAACACATCATTTAGATATGGATACTATGGAATATTATGAAGCATTATTTGATTATGCTCATTGTATTTTAGATGATTATAAACTTGAATCTAATTTTTCAAAAGCCTTAAGAAACAAAGAATTATACTTTTTGATTATGAAGCAAAAGAAAAACATTATTCAAAAACATTTTTCTAATAAAGTAAGTATGTTATTTGAAGTAATAAAAAAATATATAGAAATTTAAATAGAATATTTCTTTATTTATATTTCAATGAAGTTTTTACTATGTGATTACCTTAGATAGAAATTTTTGAATTCTAAAATTGTCTTGACTTTCACGATGTTTTTTGATAAAATATCAATGTAAAAATAATAGAGCTTAACGACACATGTGGCGCTTTCCAGCGTGTAAATCTGATTACGGTACGGAAGCGGTCGCAAGTGTCTTTTTTTATGAACGACACAAGTTTTTTGTGTCGTTTTGCTCTTATTTGGAGGGATTTATGGAAAATAATGATTATCTTGGCAAAGAAAAAATAGGAAAACTTCTTTTAAAGTTTGCGATACCCTGTATTCTTTCTTTGATTATTTCTTGCCTTTACAATATCGTCAATCAAATATTTGTAGGGAATAGTAAAGTTGGATATTTAGGAAATGCAGCAACAGGGGTCATTTTTCCCATTACGGTCATTGGATGGGGACTTTCCTTATTTTTTGGAGATGGTGCTGCTGCGTGGCTATCTGTTTCTTTAGGTGAGGGAAAAGGTGAAAAAATTCATCAATGTGTTGGAAATGCACTTCTTGCTTCATTTTTATCAGGATGTATTGTCATACTCATTGCTTATCTATGGGGTGATTCTCTATTAATGCTTTTAGGTGGAACAGAGGCAAATCTTTCTCTTGCTCATGATTATGGAATCATTATTTATGCCATGATGCCCCTTGCACTTGTACAAAATTCTCTTGCCGCAATTATTCGTGCTGATGGAGCACCCAAATATGCTATGTTTGCCATGGCTATGGGGGCAGTTATAAATATTATTGGGGATCCCATTGCAATTTATGCACTTGATCTTGGAATAAAGGGAGCTGCTTATGCAACAATTTTGGGTCAGTTTACTAGCTTTATCATTTGCATCTTTTATTTAAGAAAAAGTAAAACTTTTAAAATTAAATTAAAAAGTTTTCTTCCAGATTTAAAAATTTTAGTAAAAATTATGACACTAGGTGCATCAAGCTTTTTCACCCAACTATGTATTGTTGCTACAACAGTCGTTAATAATATCTTATTTGTACAATATGGAATGAAAAGTGAGTTTGGTGCAGACATACCTCTTGCAGCATTTGTTGTCATCATGAAATTATTTCAGATTGTTTTAAACATTGCCTTTGGAATTGCAGCAGGAAGTCAGCCGATTATTGGTTATAATTATGGTGCAAAACACTATGAGAGAGTAAAACAAATTTTTAAACTTATGTTGATATCAACAACAGTAATTTGTCTTGTGTTTACCATGTTATTTGAACTATTCCCACGTGCATTTATATCTATGTTTGGCGCAGGTGGAGGACAAGAGGGACTTGATATTGAACTTTACATGAAATTTGCAATTCCATGTATTAGAATTTATTTAATGTTCATTGTGTTTACTTGTTTGCAAAAGACCGTTTCCATCTTTTTACAATCTATTGGACAGGCAAAACTTGCTACACCACTCTCATTCCTTCGAGATATTTTATTGATTCTATTCGCGTTTCTTGTTCCTATTAAACTGGGTGTTATGGGTGTTGCATGGGCTGCACCAATTGCTGATGCAGTGGCAATGCTCATCACTTTACCTATAATCCTATGGATAATATCCAATAGATATAAATATCTAATGGACAATATCAAATAGATATGAATATCTATTTGATATGAAAACTTAAATGACAAAATCTAAATTGATTTAAAAATTCTTTTTTGAAAGTTTCATTTTTTCGAATAAGAACATAAAAAAGTAGAACCTATATTTAAAGTTCTACTCTTTTTTCATTGTAATGAATTATTTTATTTCATTTGAATTAAGTAATCAGATATGTCTATAAAATACAGGATAGGATGGATATGGATAGTATTGCACAGGTTGTTGATACTGATATTGATATTGCACGGGAGCTTGTTGTTGTGCTTTATTATTACCAGCAACAAACCAGAAAGGTGCTGAAATAGCAGCTCCTGCAATGAACGGAACTAAAAATCCTCCAAAACGATCTTCTTGTTCAGGATAGATAGGTTTAGGTGGAGGACAATTTTCATTTCTCCAAACCTGTCTTGGATAAATATTTTTAAACACAGCTTTATTCATCATCAAAGACTCCTTTCTTTATAAATTATGTTTTGAAAGATGTTTTGGTGACAAGATTATAATTCAAAGTTTGAAAAAAGATATTCTTCTAGCGTTAAATCATTTTTCATAATATCACCTGCTATATTTTTTCCAACGTATCGAAAATGCCATGGTTCATAAGGATATCCAGTAATATTTTCCTTTCCCTTAGGATATCGAAGAATAAATCCAAATTCAAAAGCATGATTGATCAGTAATTGATATTCTTTTGTATAAGCAAAATGATCCGTTAGACCATGTTCTAATGTTGAGAGATCTAAGCAAAGCCCTGTTTGATGTTCCGAAAACCCAGGTAAAGCACAATAATCTGGGTGAGTTGCATGCTCATAAATTTCTTCTTGACGCATGTAATCTCTAAAGCCTGAAAAGACATAAAGACGAGATAGTTCTAAGGTGTCTATCATTTCTAAATAAGCAATTAAAACTTGTTTTTGAATCATAATATCTTTTTTAGTACATAAAATTGGATACTCTTGTAACGAAACTAGTAAAGGAGTAGCTTCTTTATCTAAATAAAAATGTTTATTTACGAGTGTTAAATAAGAAGAAGGTAAAGCAGCAGGTTGAATATTAGATAAATAATAATAATTAATTGTTTCTAAATATGTATAATTGTTTTTTTCTCTGAGTTCTTCTAAAGCAAAAAAATCATGTACATCAAATCTTTTAAAAGGAAGGTATGAAGCAATATCTTCTGTTGTTAAATGGTTCATTCTTAAAAAAGTTTCAAGTTCATTTTCCTTTTTTTGATGACAAGAAGTTAAAATGGGAAAACTAAAACAAAATAAAAAGAAAAGCCATATTTTTTTCATATTTATAGTATTTGAAAAAAAAGAAAATTAATGTATGAATTTTTTTCCTTTTGTGTTAAAATGATAGATAAGGAAGGTAATGATATGAAGAAAATTGTTTTAATTGATGGTAATAGTTTGATGTTTCGCTCTTATTATGCAACAGCATATACAGGAAATCTAATGAAAAATAAACAAGGATTATATACCAATGCTTTGTTTGGTTTTTGTAATATGCTTTCAAAAATATTAGAAGATGAAATGGATGCTATTTTTGTTGCTTTTGATGCTGGTAAACAAACCTTTCGTCACCAAGCTTATGAAGAGTATAAAGGTGGAAGAAAACCAATGCCAGAAGAATTTCGCATGCAAATTCCATATATTAAACAATATTTAGATCTTTTAAATATCCGTCATGAAGAAATGCTTTTATATGAAGCAGATGACCTATTAGCTACTGTAGCAACTCTAGCTTTACAAGAAGGATATGAAGATATCCGTATTATTACAGGGGATAAAGATCTCTTACAAATGGTTCATGATTCTATTCGTGTCTTTTTAACAAAAAAAGGTGTCGGAGAATTGGAAGAATATAATGAAGATAATTTTAAGGAAAAAATGGGCTTTTTCTCATGGCAAATTCCTGACTATAAAGGACTTGTTGGCGATACAAGTGATAACCTTCCTGGGATTAAAGGCATTGGAGAAAAAACAGCATGCAAATTATTAGAAGATTTTAAGACATTAGAAAAGATTGTTGAAAACGCAGGATTATTAAAAGGCAAAACACAAACACTTGTGCAAGAAGGAGCAAAAATAGGATTAGAGTGTAAATCATTAGCGACCTTAAAAAAAGATATTGATTTACCATTTACATTAAATGATTTACAAAGAAAAGAACCTTCTTATGATGAATTAATGATTTTCTTTAAAGAAATGGAATTTTATAGTTTACTAAAAAGAATGGATAAAACGCATAGTAAAACAGAAGGTCAAAAAGAAAAGTCTTTAATCTCTTACAAAATTGTCGATGAGAAGTATGACTTTTCATCTTTTCAAGAATCTTTCATTATCCCTGAAGTTTTTAAAACAAATGAATACAGAGGATCTTTTTTAGGATTAGGAATGATGGATCAAAATCATCAAGTATTTATTCCTTTAGAATGTATGATGAAAAATGAAAGTCTACACGCTTATTTAAAAGGAGATTATCCTAAAAATACATTTGATGCTAAAAAATTATATGTTGTATTAAAAAGATATGATATGATGATTCAAAATATTGTTTTTGATGCTTTACTGGCTGTTTATTTAGTTCAGCCTGCTTTCGCAAGCGATGACGTAAAACGTTCATTAGAGCATTTTATTTCCACTTCTTTAGAATATGAAGAAAATATTTATGGGGCTCATTCTAAAATGAATATACCTACAATAGAAATCTATAGCCATTATTCTATTGAAAAATGTTTAGCTGTTTATGAATCCAAAGAAGTTCTATTAGAAAAACTAAAGGAAAAAAATCAAGAGTTTTTATTTCAAAAAGAAATTGAACTAAGCTTTGTGTTAGGGGATATGGAACTAGATGGATTAAAAGTGGATCGCCAAAAATTAAACCAAGTTCAAATTGATTTAACTCAAAAAATGGAAGAGAAAGCTCATCAAATTTATGAAATTGCGCAAGAAGAATTTAATATCAATTCTGTGAAAAAGCTAGGAGAAATTTTATTTGAAAAATTAAAATTACCATCCGGAAAGAAAAATAAAACAGGATATAGTACAAGTTCTGATGTTTTAGAAAAATTAGCACCAACTTATGAAATTGCGAAGTATATTCTGGAGTATAGGGCAATTTCTAAATTGTTAAGTACGTATATTTTAGGTTTATATGAAGTGATGGATGAAGATGATTTTGTTCACCCAATTTATAAGCAAGCGTTGACTCTAACAGGTAGATTATCTAGTGTTGAACCCAATATTCAAAATATGCCCATTCGTACTGAAATTGGGCAAGTCATCCGTGAAGCTTTTGTTTCTCGATTTGATGGGGGAAGTATTTTAAGTTGTGATTATTCGCAAATTGAACTTCGTGTTTTAGCTCACTTATCAAACGATGAAAAAATGATTTCTTCTTTTCAAAGTGGAGAGGATTTTCATAAACAAACAGCTTCTTGGTTATATGATGTTCCTTTAGAAGAAGTGACAAAAGAAATGAGAAGAACAGCTAAAGCTATCAATTTTGGGATTGTATATGGAATGAGTGCATGGGGATTAAGTGAAAGTGTCAACATCACGCCACAAGAAGCAAACAATTACATTCAAAAGTATTTTACAACCCATCATCAAATTCGTACATTTTTAGATGAAACCATTGAAAATGCGAAAAAGAATGGATACACCGAAACCTTGTATCATCGTATTCGTTATATTCCCGAGTTAACCAGTAGCAATCATACATTATATGGGTTTGGTGAGCGTACAGCGATGAATTCCCCCATCCAAGGAACAGCAGCTGACATCATTAAACTTGCTATGGTTGAAGTGAAAAAACAAATGAAAGGCATGAAAAGTATTTTGATTGCCCAAGTACATGACGAGCTTGTTTTTGATGTTTATCCCAATGAATTAGAAAAGTTAACATCTTTAGTTCAAAAAGTAATGGAAGAAATTGTTGCTTTAAAAGTGCCTTTACTTGTTGGATGTTCTTCTGGGGAAAATTGGTTAAAATCGTAGGTTAAGTCTATGCCAGAATTACCTGAAGTAGAAACAGTTCGTAGATCTTTATCGGAAATTCTTTTAAAACGAAAAATACAATCTGTTATTATAAACTATTCTAAAATCATTTCCAATCAAACAGAAAATGAATTTATGGAAAAAGTAAAAGGACAGACTTTTCATAAAATCGATAGAAAAGGAAAATATTTAATCTTTTATTTAGATGATTACATTTTGCTTAGCCATTTAAGAATGGAAGGAAAATATTTTTATATACAAGATATGTGTCTGTCTGAAGAAGAAAGAACAAAACATGACCATGTTATTTTTATATTCGAAGGAGCAGAACTTCGTTATCATGACACACGTAAGTTTGGAAGAATGTATTTATATCCCATAGTAGAAGATATCTATCACATACCACCTCTTTCCTCTTTAGGATTTGAACCCTTCGATGAAAGTTGTACAGTTTCTTATTTGAAAGAAAAAGTAAAACAAAGAAGATCCCCCATAAAAACGATCCTTCTTGATCAAAGTATTATCGCAGGACTTGGAAATATTTATGCCGATGAAGTTCTTTTTATGTGTCATCTTCATCCCCTAGAACTTACTTCCACTTTATCAGATGAAGATTTTCAAAATATTATTTTCTCTTCCATCTTGGTTTTAAATAAAGCCATCTCATTAGGAGGAACCACGATTCGAAGTTTTGAAAGTAGTTATCATATTACAGGAAGATTTCAAAATGAATTAAAAGTTCATGAACAAAAAGTATGTCCAGTATGTAAAAATACCATTCAAAAAATAGTTGTTGGCGGCAGGGGAACTTATTATTGTCCAACTTGTCAAAAACTGAAATCTTGACAAAATGAAGAATATGAGATAATATAGATGAAAAAAGGAAGGATAGGATATGGTCATTGGAATCACAGGAGGAATTGCATCAGGAAAATCATTTCTTACCTATTACTTACAAGAGTTAGGATATCCTGTTATTGATTGTGATGTGATTACGCATCAAGCTTATCAAGAGGATACCATTCAAGAAAACATTGTAAAGTTTTTTCATACTTTAGATCGAAAAGAAATCGGAAACCTTGTTTTTTCTAATCCATCCTTAAAAAAGCAATTAGAAAGTATTCTTCATCCCTATATTCGCAAGAAAGTTATAGAAGAAATAGAAAAACATGCAACGGAAGAACTTGTTTTTTTAGATGCACCCATTTTAATTGAAGCAGGATTTCAAGATTTAGTTGACCGTATTATTGTTGTTGATGCAAAGGATTCTATTCGTCTAGAAAGATTGATCAAAAGAGATCATATCTCAAAATCTTTTGCTTTAAATAAAATGCATCAACAAATGTCTACAGAAGAAAAAAAACAATATGCAGATTATATTCTAGATAATAATGGTTCATTAGAGGAAACCAAAATCAATATCAATAAACTTTTAGAAACCCTTAGAAAGGAGAAATAGAAAATGCGATTAAAATACTATTTTTCAAAAGACTTTGAAACAAGAGATCATCATGAATTAGAACCTCTACGTACAAAGTATTATTCTTGCAGAAAAGATGAAGCTATGGATGCTGTAGAAAGAATTGCAAGAGAAATGAAATGTAAAATATGTTATAGAGATAATGAGAGATATGAAGTGATGTTTGAAAATGCTTCATTTACCGCAACTGCAACCATTACTTCCACATCCTTTCGCGAAACAGCTGTTGATTTTAAAGTATTGACATATAATATTTTACCTACTGCTAAAGGAATTAAAGTCATTACAGATCTTTACCAACGTTTAGGAAAGCAAATTCAGTTTAAAGATAAACATTAAGGAGAAAATCATGCCTGAACTTATGTACGATACTTTTGTTCTTTCTCATAAGAAACAATTGAATAGTGAAGATCTTTTATCTTTAACTTCTTGTTATTTACCTTTAATTGGTATGGATAGTTATGTTTTTTATACTCTTCTTTCCACATTACAAGAAAATCAAGAATATTCATTCAAGAAAATATTAGATATATTAAATTTATCGGGGATGAAAAAACTAACATCAGCACAAGAAAAATTAGAAGGAATTGGACTTCTTGAAGTATATCATCATGAAGATAAAGGATATATGTACAAAATGAATGCTCCTTTTTCGGAAGAACAATTTTTACAAGAAGAAGTATTATTGAGTTTATTAGAATCACAAATTGGACAAATTGAAATTCAAAAAATGAAACAAAAATATCAAACCAATACCAAAGGGTATCAAAACATTACAAAATCATTTGATGATATTTTTGAAATTAGCACGGAAAATAATCAAACGGTATTAACTAAATTGATTCAACCAACATTATCTTTTGAAAATCATCATTTTAATTATGTATTATTTAAAATGTTATTTGATTCTTCTTTTATTGGTGAAGAAGTTCTCGAAGAACAGGAATTTAAAAATATGGTTCTAAAAGTCAGTTTCATTTATAAATTGAATGAAGAAGAAATGAAAGATGTTGTTACAAAAACCATTACTATAGATCAAAGATTTGATTATCCAACTTTATCAAAAAATGCGAAAATGGCTTTTCAAAAGAAATATAAAACAACAACACCAAGATTAACAACCCAAAAAGATGATCAATATATTGCAAGCATTCAAGATGACCAATTAATTGCCTTATGTAACTCATTAGAATGTATGTCACCGAGTGATGTATTACAAGAACTTTCAGGAATTAAACCAAGTGATGCTGAAGTAAAAATGTTTGCTGATTTAATTCACAATACAAATTTAAGTATCAGTGTCATTAATTTAATGATTTTAATTGTCAATCAAGAAAAAGAAGGAGAACTTCCAGGATATAGTTACTTTGAAAAAATTGCCAACACTTGGGCAAGAGCTAAATTAAAAACACCATTAGATGTCATTCACTATTTAGAAAAGAAAAAGAAAAAAGAAACAACAACTTCTACTTCCAAGAAGAAAACACCAGTGCCAGATTGGTACTCAGAATATGAAAAGTCTTTAGAAGAAAATAAAACAGATCAAACAAACATCAATACATCAGAAGTTGTGGAAGACATCAAAAAAATAGCAAAAAATTTATTTGAGGATTAATATGGATTACTTAAAAGAAGCATTGAAAGATAAAGAAGTAAATCTTTTTTCTAAACAATTAACGAAAGAAGAACAAGAAGAAAATGTTCTTATTTTATATCTTCAAGCAAGGATGAATCAAATATGTCATCATTGCCAAGGAAAAGATGTTTGTCATAGTGATGTAGAATTGATGCAAAGTAGACTTGAAAAAACAAAAGATGTTGTAAGTAGAGTTTATTTTCCATGTACATATAAAGATGTCATTGAAGATGGAACTTTAGATATGATGTTTTTTCCTCAATCTTCAATGATGGGTGATGTTTATCCAAGTGAAGGAAGAACTGAGATTTTCCAAGAAATTCAAAGAGTCAAAGAAAATCCAAATGCGAAAGGAATTTATTTATATGGAGCCTTTGGTACAGGAAAAACATACCTTATGCTCAATTTAGCAAAATACCTTTCAAAAAAAGGGAAGAGAGTTATTTTTGCTTATTATCCAGAGTTGGTTCGTAAAGTAAAAAGTTCTATTGGCGATGGATCTTTAGAAAGAATGATTCAAAATTTAAAGAACGTTGATGTTTTAATGTTAGATGATGTTGGCGGAGAAATGAATACAGCCTTCATTCGCGATGAATTTTTAGGAACTGTTTTACAACATCGTATGATTCATCAACTTCCGATATTTATGACTTCTAATTATGATTTAAAAACATTAAAAGAACATTTCAGTTTAACAAAAGATGAAAATGATTCACTGAAAGCAAGTCGTATCATGGAAAGAATTACATTCATGACGAAAGTCGTTTATTTGAAAGATCAAAACTACCGAAGATAGTTTTCTATCGTAGATAGTATGGTATCAAAGATAGTATGTAACTATAGATAGAGGCAATAAATACAAAATGTTCAAACAAATTAACATTGACAATCAAAAAGTTTAGTGATATAATGTTTTTAAATAAAACCTTTGTATATCAAATGCTATGAAGAGGACAAGATATAAGATCAACTCATGATCAGTGATGCAGGATAGTGAGAACTGCAAATGAAGCATCTTATGTTACTACCTCAGAGCAGAACCTGAAAAGGAATTTCGCTTCCAGCGTTAACGGAAAATGAAGAGCTTGGTCATCCAAGAATAAAGGTGGTACCGCGGAAAAATTCGTCCTTTGATGTATTTCAAAGGCTTTTTTTATATTATTTAGAAAAGGAGATTATTATGAAAATTACATTTCCAGACGGAACAAACAAAGAATTTAAAAAAGGAACTCATGCATATGAAATTGCAAGTTCAATTTCTTCCTCATTAGCTAAAAAAAGTATTTACGCAATTGTGAATGGAAAACCATACGATTTATATCGTCCCATTGAAGAAGATGCAACTATCGAACTAAAAACAAAGGAAGATAGTTTTGATGTGTTAAACCATTCTTGTAGTCATTTATTAGCTAGTGCTGTTAAAAAATTATACCCTCAAGCTATGTTTGGTGTAGGACCATCCATTGAAGAAGGATTTTATTATGACATTCAACCAGGAGAAGGAATCAAATTTACAGAAACTGATTTAGCAGCCATCGAAAAGGAAATGAAACATATTGCAAGTCAAGATCTTCCTTTTAAAAGAATTGAAACAACAAAAGAAGAAGCACTTGAATTGTTTAAAAATGATAAGTATAAACAAGAAATTATTCGTGACTTAGAAGATGGTGTTACC
Source organism: uncultured Bacilli bacterium (assembly GCA_947627395.1). Taxonomy (GTDB): domain Bacteria; phylum Bacillota_I; class Bacilli_A; order ML615J-28; family CAG-698; genus CAKOMG01. The sequence continues at coordinate 25,052 of CANQVW010000003.1, forward strand.
ATTACTTTATATCAACATGGAGATTATGTTGATTTATGTCGTGGCCCACATGTTCCATCCACAAAATTTTTGAAAAACTTCAAGTTAACAAATGTGAGTGGTGCATACTGGCGAGGGGATTCTAAAAATGAACAACTACAACGTATTTATGGAGTTTGCTTCTTTGAAGAAAAAGAATTGCAAGAACATTTGCAACATTTAGAAGAAAGAGCAAAACGGGATCATCGTAAACTTGGAAAAGAATTAGAATTATTCATGATCAGTGAATATGGACCAGGATTTCCATTTTGGCTTCCTAAAGGAATGGTATTACGTAAGACATTAGAAAATTATTGGTATAAAGTTCATACACGTGAAAATTATCAATTTATTCAAACACCTATTATGTTAAATAGAACTCTGTGGGAAATTTCTGGACATTGGGAAAATTATCGTGAAAACATGTATACTTCTAAAATTGATGACCAAGATTTCGCAATTAAACCAATGAATTGTCCAGGAGGATTATTGGTTTATAAAAATAGTATTCATTCTTATAAAGATTTACCAATTCGATTAGGTGAACTTGGTTTGGTACATCGTCATGAAGCTAGTGGTGCTTTAAATGGATTATTTAGAGTTCGTAACTTTACACAAGATGATGCTCATATTTTCTTAAGAGAAGATCAAATTGTAAGTGAAGTTTCTTCATTGATTCGTTTATATGATGAAGTATATAGCACATTTAATTTATCTTATCATATAGAACTATCCACAAGACCAGAAAATAAATACATTGGAAAATTAGAAACATGGAACATTGCGGAAGAAGCATTAGCCAATGCATGTAAATCTGCTGGCAAGGATTTTAAAGTAAATCCAGGAGATGGTGCATTCTATGGACCAAAGTTAGACTTCAAATTAAGAGATTCTATGAATCGAATTTGGCAATGTGGTACGATTCAATTAGATATGAATTTACCAGAGCGTTTTGATATTACTTATGTTGGCAGTGATGGTCAATTAAAAAGACCTGTAATGCTTCATAGAGCTTTATTTGGTTCTATTGAGCGTTTCATTGGTATACTTACAGAACATTTTGGCGGTGCTTTCCCTGTGTGGTTAGCTCCAGTACAAGTGAAAATCATTCCAGTTCATGTAAAGAATCATCAAGAATATGTTGAAAAAATATATGAGAAGTTGAGAGAATTAGACATTCGTCCTGAAATGGATCTTCGTGATGAAAAATTATCTTATAAGATTCGTGATGCACAAACAAAGAAGATTCCATATCAATTAGTTGTTGGCGACAATGAAGTAGAACATCAACAACTTTCTGTTCGTAAGTATGGATCTACAGAAACAAAGCAATTATCGGTTGATGAATTTATTTGCCAAATCATGGACGAAATTAAAACTTTAAAATATAAATAGGAGAAGTCAATGCAAGACAAATCCAATCCAATCGTTCAATTAGAATCTAAGTATTTGGTTGCCTTTCTTCTTTCCTTTGCATGGCTACTCGTAGGTCCAGTCTTGTTCATTATCCCTCTAATGATGCAATCACAAATCGAAAATGGACAAATTATCATGGATGGTTCTGGAACCTTTGTTTTATCGAATGTAGCTAATTTAATTGCACTCGCTATTATTGTGGGAATTTTTTATCCAATTTTATTGAATGATTTAAAAAAATGGAAAAAAGATTGGTGGAAAAATATTTTATATATTCTCGTTGCTTTTTTTCTCATTTTAGGATTCAATCAACTATTTGGATATCTTTATAAGGTATTTAAAATTGAAGGAACTTCCGATAATCAACAAATCATTGTGGATGCTATGACAGGAAGTAAAGCAATTTATGTCATTCTTTATTCCGTTTTATTAGCCCCTGTTTTTGAAGAAATTGTTTTTCGTAAGTTCTTATATGGATTTTTACGTATTCGTTTTAAATTACCAGCGTGGTTATGTGTTCTTCTTACTTCCATTGTTTTTGCTTTGATTCATGTAGTGAGTGATTTTGAAAGTTTGAAGTTTTTCTTTGAATATTTTGCTTTAGCACTTGTGATTACTACGGTTTACGCTATTTCTAAAGAAAATGTATTTGCAAGTATAGGAGCCCATTTTCTAAATAATTTATTTGGTGTAATTGAGCTATTATGAAAAGAAAATATGAAAAACAAATTCAAAAAGCTGAAAAATTATATGAAGCAGGAAAATTAAGTGAAGCCGCTGAAGCTTATGAACAGACATTTAATGAACAAATTTGTTTGAAAGATTACCTCATGTTAGGATATCTTTATATAGATTTAGAAAATTACCTTCGTGCAGAAGAAATTTTTCAAGACATCCTTTCGCGTCAAGACTGTGTAGAAGCACTATTTGGATTAGCAAATATTTATGAAAGAACGAAAAGATTTGACCAAGCGATTACTTATTATGAAAAAGTAATTCACGAAGATCATCAAATTGTTGATGCATATTTTGCTTGTGCTTATCTATATGATGAAATGGAAAAAGAAATTACATCTATAGAAACACAAAAAGCCATAGAATATTATCAAAAAACAATCGAGTTGGAACCAAAACATTTTTGGGCTTACTTAAATTTAGGTTCCATTTATGAAAGAAATAATCAAGATGATCTTGCTTTACAATATTTTTTAAAAGCTTATGAAATTGATTCTAATATGCCCACAGTTTGTTATAACTTAGGTGTCGTCTATGGAAAGAAAAAAGAAAAAGACTTAGCTCTACAGTATTATTTAGAAGAATTAACAAAAAAAGATTATTATCCATTTACTTATTTTAATTTAGGAATTTTATATAAAGATCTTTTCCATGATTATGGAAATGCAAAACAAGCATATTTAAATGGATTAAAAGTAGATAAGAATAATTTTTCTATTTGGTATAATTTAGGATGTCTTTACTCTTTGATGAATCAATATCAAGATGCATATGAATGTTTTCTATATCTATATTATAAGAAAAAAGAATATATTTCCTCTCTTAAAGATGATGAAGAGTTAGAAGAATTTCGTAAAACAACTTATTATCAAAAGTTAATTCATAATGAAGTATAAAAATTGTTCCCTATCAGTTATTTTGGTAGGGAATGTTTTTAATGATGATTTAAAAGTTAATAAGGAAGTTACATATTTTATTGAAATGAATTATAATGAACTTGCTCCTTTCTATGGTTAAAGATAGCCAATTTAAGTACATCATGGAAGGAGCTTTTTTATAAAAAAACGACCTGGCAAGAACTCTATTGATAAAAACATCATCAGTAGGATTTTTGATAGGTGGCTAAATCAGTAAAATTTTTAACAATGCCAATATAATCAACAGGATACGAAAAGACCATTTCGCAAGAGAACATCATATAAATCCTAAAAAGATGGGAACCCATCGGCTAGTTGCAAGGTTTTATCATGATTACAAAAGGTCTTTTAACTTTCCTGCAAGATACAGTGGAATGTTGGTAAATGCACCATTCTTATGATATCCGCGCTTAGAGAAGCGAATGGCATTCATTGGATGATGATTGGCACTATATTTTTTGAAAGATGGTGCAGATTTGTCTTCGCCACCTTTTACTTTCAAGGGAATGATTTCCATACCATGTTGCAATACGAAATCAATTTCCCCTGATTTATCGGCATAATACCTTGGTTTTACAGGAAACTGTCCTCCGAGCTGTTGAAGAACATAATTTTCAGTCAAAGAACCCTTGAATTGATAGTTGGCTTTCAAGAAAATTGCATTGTTATTAATTCCTGCCATGTGCCTCAATAGTCCTGTATCAAACATAAACAATTTGAACTGATCTAGCTTATCAAATGTTGGAAGAGGATACTCTGTCTTAGAAACATTGTAGACTCGGTTGAGCATGCCAGCAAAAACAAGCCACTCAATGGCTTCTTCAAAATCACGAGCTCTGCCACCTTCTCGAACAGCGCCGTACACAAACTTCTCGTTTGGCTTGGCAAGTTGAGAAACGATACTTCTAAACACAATCAAGATACGTCCACTATTGACTTTGCCGTTGTGTTTGAAAAAATCATTTTCGTAAATCTCTACCAGTTTTTGTTGTATCTTGGATAGCTTTTCTAGATTTTTATATTTGATCCACGATGTAACACCTTCTGGCATTCTTTCAATCATCAAATCATAATTGTAAGCATCTGTTAAACGATGGTGAAAGATTTCTTCAATTTGCTGTTTCTTTTCTATGCTCTTGTAAAAGGTATAAAGAGCTGGATCTGTGGCACTCAGAAATTCATCAAAGGTTAACGGGAAAAGTCACCATACCGACGGGGTAGGATTTTGGCTGTGCAAGTGGTGTACCAAGCAGGCTTTCAGATACGATTACATGATATTCGTTTGCTTTTTCCTTGAAATATTTCAATGTGTTTAGCGCTTCTGGGCATCCCTGTATCTCATCAAAAATAATCAGTGTTTTGCCAAGTTGAATTTTACTTTCAGAGATCATGAAAAGAAGTTCAATGATTCGTTTAGGGTTTTTGTTTGTTTCAAAAATAGATTTCAGTTCATTATTTTCATCAAGGTTGAAATAGACAAAATGATCATAGCAGCTCTGTTCGAATTCCTTTATCAGCCAAGTCTTTCTGACTTGTCTTGCACCACGCAACACCCTCGGCTTGCGCTCAGGATCAAGCTGTCATTTTTTCAGTTCGCTCAATGCATTTCGCTTCATAAAATCACCTCTCATGACTTGTTAAAGATAGCATAACACATTTTTCTGAAAATTATTGATAATAAAACACACATTTTTCCAAGATTTAAGAGAACTTAGTCATAACATTAAAAAAATCACAAAAGATTAAAACAGGATTCTTTTTATTTTTTGATTAAATTTCATCTATTAGGCTTCAGTCCATTTATTTTTTTAATTCTTGCATACACTATAGAGAAATGAGGTGAAAGAATGAGATTTGATTTTTATGGTCATTTCAAACAAAAAAGACAACAAAAATATGTTGTGAAAAAAGGAGATACATTATATAAGATTGCGAAAGAAAATAATACAACAGTTGCTGAATTGTTAGAAGCAAACAATTTAGAAAGTGCATTAATTTATCCAGAACAAGTTCTTTTAATTCCAAAGAAAATGGATCAAGGAGCAAATTATTTTATCGAATATGTTGTAAAACCTGATGATACTTTAGAATTAATTGCCAAGAAAAATAATACAACGATTGAAGCATTATCAGAATATAATGATATTGGTAAAATCTATTTAGTTACAGATCAAGTATTAACTATTCCAATGAGTTATGAGATCTATGAAGTTCAAGCAAACGATACATTACAATCTATTGTTGATCAAAGTCATATGACTTTAGAAGAATTTATGAATGCAAACTTTAAAAACTTACTACCTGAAGGTACAAAGGTCTATGTGAAATAAATTTTATTTGCTTCTTTTAAAAAAATTGTATATAATATAAGAGGTTAGAAAAATAACTAAAAAATATAAGGAGAAAATAAAATGGGATTTAGAGCAGTGGATCATAGTGTTAACATTGTAAGTTTTGAAAAAAATCGTCGATATGGAATGGCTTGTGCTTGGATGATGCAAGTAGATTATGACAAAATTGTCTTTTTAATAGGATCACAAAGTGATACAGGGAAAAATATTTCTATAAAGGATCATATTGGTGTTAGTTCTTTATCCAAAGACCAAAAGAACATTGCTATTCAATTTGGAAATGGTCATAGTGAAGAAAATGATAAAACAAAAGGAATACCAATGAAAAAGATGAACACTGCATTGGTTGTTGAAGGGGCTTGTAGAATGATGGAAGTAGAAGTTCTTGCAATATATCATTTAGAAGGAATTGAAGAAGATCATTTGATTTATGGAAAAATACTTTCCTCAGAAGAACATGGTGATTCTTTCTTACATATGAGTGATATGGATGAATAAATATTCATAAAGAGTGTGCTTAGAGTATACTCTTTTTATATTTTTTTATAAGTCGCAATTTTCACATGACAAAGTGTACAAAATGTGATAAAATGAAATAAAGAAAGGAAGATAAATATGAAAACGGTGAATGTTATTGGAGCTGGTCTTGCTGGATCTGAAGCGGCATATCAATTGGCAAAAAGGGGAATTCATGTAAAACTTTATGAAATGAGAGGAAAGAAAAATACAGAAGCACATACAACAGATCAATTTGCGGAACTCATTTGTAGTAATTCATTGCGTGCTAAATCCCTTGAAAATGCCATTGGATTACTGAAAGAAGAAATGAGAAGATTAGATTCTTTAATTATGAGGGCTGCAGATGCAACTGCTATTGAAGCAGGAGGTGCTTTAGCAGTAGATAGAGTGGGATTTAGTCAATATGTTACTCATGAATTAAAGATGAATCCAAGAATTGAAGTGGTAAATGAAGAAGTGACGACGATACCTTCTACTCCAACAATTATTGCTACAGGTCCATTAACGAGTGAAGCTTTTAGTAGGAAAATTCAAAAGTTTTGTGGAAATGAATATTTATATTTCTATGATTCTGTTGCTCCCATTGTTTTAGAATCTTCCATTAATAAGGATATCGCTTATTTAAAATCTCGTTACGATAAAGGGGAAGCATCTTATTATAATTGCCCAATGAATAAAGAACAATTTGAACGCTTTTATCAAGAGTTGATTCATGCAGAAACGGTGATGCCACACGATTTTGAATTAAAAGTATTTGAAGGATGCATGGCAATTGAGGATATGGCAAAAAGAGGAGAAAAGACACTTTTATTTGGTCCAATGAAACCTGTTGGATTACGACATCCACAAACTTTAGAACAACCTTATGCTGTTGTTCAATTAAGACAAGATGATGCAAGTAAAACAATGTATAATATTGTAGGATTTCAAACTCATTTAAAATGGCCAGAACAAAAAAGAATACTACAAATGATTCCTGGTTTAGAACGTTGTGAAATTGTTCGATATGGAGTTATGCATCGTAATACCTATATTGAGGGACCTAAAATATTAAATTGTTATTACCAAACAAAGACAAGAAATGATTTATTTTTTGCGGGTCAAATTACAGGAGTTGAAGGATATTTAGAAAGTGCTTCAAGTGGAATGGTTGCTGGAATTAACATGGCTAAAGTATTAGAAGGTAAAGATCAAATTGATTTTACTAGAAAGACTTCAATGGGAGCTTTGGCTCATTATGTTAGTCAAGAGAACAAAAATTTTGTTCCTATGAATGCTAATTTTTGTTTAATTGAACCTCTTAGGGATTTAGCAAAGAAAAAAGAAAGAAAAGCAAACTATGCAAAAAGAAGTTTAGAATGGATTGAAATGATGAGAGGTGAGATTTGTGAATGAAATCGATGCAAAAGCAGTCAACGAATTTTTAAGATACATCGAAACTGAAAAGAAATATTCTCAATATACCATTGATAATTATCGAAGAGATATTGAAGAATTTGAACAATATCTTTCCATAAATAAATTTGGTTCTTTAATGGAATTTCGCCAAAACGCTCAAAGATATTATGTAGCTTATTTAAATCAAGAACATTTTAAACCAAGAAGTGTTGCCAGAAAATTAAGTAGTTTACGCTCTTTTTATCGCTATTGTTGCCGTGAAGGCAAGGTTCCTGAAACATCTTTTGCGGATGTGTCTTCTCCTAAATTAGATAAAACCTTACCTAAATTCTTATATACAGAAGAACTAGATGCTTTGTTTGAAAGTATTGATACAAGTGATGCTATTGGTAAAAGAGACTATGCAATTTTAGAATTTATGTATGGAACTGGTGTTCGTGTCAGTGAACTTTGTAGCATTAAACAACAAGATATTGACTATTTCAATCAACAAGTCATTGTTTTAGGAAAAGGGAATAAAGAAAGATATTTACCTTTACATGACCTCATTATTTATGCTTTAAAAGAATATGTTCAATATGGAAGAATTGAATTACAAGCCAAAAATAAGACAGAAATTACAGATTTTTTGTTTCTAAACTTTCGTGGAAAACCCCTTACACCAAGGGGAGTCCGTGTAATTTTAAATAGTATTGTGGAAAGAGCGAGTCAAAATTTTCACTTAAGCCCACACATGTTAAGACACTCATTTGCAACTCACCTACTGAATGGTGGAGCTGATTTAATAACTGTCCAAGAGTTACTAGGGCATGTAAATTTATCTACTACACAAATCTATACTCACATTTCAAAAGAACAATTAAGAGAAGAATATATGAAAAAATTCCCTAGAGCACATAAAACCGAAGAAGATAAATAGGAAATATTTACTAAGTAAAATATAAACTATCTTATACTGTTTACAAAATTCAAAAGAAAATAAAAAACAAAATCCAAAAAAGATTTGCATATTATGGGTGGCTGTGATATAATATTATGGGTAAAAAATAACCACACGATAGGAGAAGGTCGTCAGTTGCACTTTCATAGTGAGGCGGCATTTGGGGATCATCGTGGAAGCCAGAACAAAATAAAAAGAAAAAGGAGAAAAAAACATGGCTGTCATTAGTAAAAAACAATTACTAGAAGCAGGAGTTCATTTCGGTCACAATACTCGCCGTTGGAACCCTAAAATGAAAGAGTATATCTATGAAGAAAGAAATGGAATTTACATCATCGATTTAACAAAAACAGAAAAACTTGTTGAAGATTGTTACAAAGAAATGTATACCATTGCTCAAAATGGTGGACAAATTTTATTTGTTGGAACAAGAAAACAAACCCAAGATGTAATTAAAGAAGAAGCTACAAGATGTAATATGTTCTATGTTGATCAACGCTGGTTAGGTGGAACATTAACAAACTTTAAAACCATTAAGAAATCTATTGCAAAACTATTTAAAATTGAAGCAATGGCTACAGATGGAACTTTTGATGTTCTTCCTAAAAAAGAAGTTATTCTTTTAAAGAAAGAACAAGAGAAGTTAGAAAAGAACTTAGGTGGAATTAAGAAAATGACAAAATTACCTGATGCTCTTTTTGTTGTAGATCCAAAAACAGAACACAATGCTGTTTTAGAGGCTCGTAAATTACATATTCCTGTCTTTGGACTTGTAGATACAAATTGTGATCCAGATGATGTTGATTATATTATTCCAGCAAATGATGATGCAATCCGTAGTGTTAAACTAATTGTAGCAACAATGGCAAATGCAATTGTTGAAGCGAATGGTGGAACTCCAGTTGAAATTGTCTTTACGGATGAACCAGTTGCTGAAGAACAAAAACCTCGTAAAGCAAGAGAGGGTAAACCCGATCGTCGTAATCGTGATGGTAAACCTCACCAAGCAAAAGTAAAAGAGAAAAAAGTAGAAGAAGCTGCTCCAGCTGCAGAAGTTGCTCCAGTTGAAGAAACTACTCTTGTAAAGGAAACTCCTGTTCAAGAAGAAAAAAAAGAAACAGAAGAATAAAACGAAAGGGAGATAAAAATGATTAGTGCACAACAAGTAAAAGAACTTCGTGAAATGACAGGTGCAGGAATGATGGATTGTAAGAAAGCACTTGTTGAGACAAATGGTAATATGGATGATGCCATCACATGGCTTCGTGAAAAAGGTATTGCTAAAGCTGCAAAGAAAGAATCAAGAATTGCTGCTGAAGGTATTTGTGCTTTCGCTATTGACGGAAATAAAGCTGTTGTTTATGAGTTAAATAGTGAAACTGATTTCGTTGCTAAAAACCCTTTGTTTAAAGAACTTTCAGAAAAAGTAGGTAAAGCATTATTAGCAAATCAAGCTCAAAATGATGAAATGGCAATGAATGCTCAATATGAAGGTGAAAAAGTCAGTGATATGTTGATTAATGCAACAGCAACTATTGGCGAAAAAATTACTTTAAGAAGAGTTAGTTTATATGAAAAAACAGATGGACAAGTTTTTGGTGCATACTCCCATATGCAAGGAAAAATCGTTGCCTTTTCAATTTTAAATGGTTCAAATGAAGAAGTTGCAAAAGATGTATGTATGCATGTTGCTGCCATGAATCCTTCTTATTTGGATGAAAGCAGTGTGGATGCTGAATTCTTAGCTAAAGAAACTGAAATCATCAGACAAGAAGCCTTAAATGAAAATGCTCAAGCTGCAAAACCAAAACCAGAAAACATTGTTGAAAAGATGGTTGAGGGTAGAGTAAAGAAAATGTTGAGAGAAATCTGTTTAGTTGATCAAGCTTTTGTTAAAAATCCTGATCAAACTGTTGGACAATATGTAAAAGAAAAAGGTTGTCAAATCGTTTCATATGTACGCCTTGGCGTTGGCGAAGGAATCGAAAAGAAAAAAGACGATTTTGTTGCAGAAGTTATGGCTGCAGTCAACAAATAAAAAGAAGGCACAGAAGATGTGCCTTTTTGACTAAAAATAAGGAGGGTTATATGAAAAGAATCATATTGAAAATTAGTGGTGAAGCATTATCTGGTGGAAAACAATCTTCGACTGGAATTAGTGTTGCTAAAGTGAATGAAGTTGCAAAAGAAATCAAAGCATTATATGATTTAGGAGATATACAATTAGGAATCATTTGTGGTGCTGGTAATATTTGGCGTGGAAGAGATGCAATAGAAAATGGAATGGATCGTACAAGTGCAGATTATATGGGAATGTTAGGAACCATATTGAATGCTGTTGCCCTTCAAAGCTCGTTAGAAAAACTAGGTTTAGAAACTAGAGTAATGACTTCTCTTTCAATTCCCCAAATTGCCGAACCCTACATTAGAAGAAAAGCAGATTCACATTTAAATAAAGGAAGAATATGTATTTTTGGTGGGGGAACTGGAAATCCATTCTTTACCACTGATACAACAGCAGCATTAAGAGCTTCTGAACTAGGGTGCAATATGATTTTGATGGCTAAAAATGGAACAGATGGTGTATATGATTTAGATCCAAGAAAGCATAAGGATGCAAAAAAATACATCACATTATCTCATCAAGAAGTGATTGAAAAACAACTTGGTGTTATGGATTTAACAGCTGCAACCTTATGTATGGAAAATCATATTGATATTCTTGTCTTTGATATGAATCAACCTGGAAACATTAGTAAAGTTGTTGTAAATCCAAGTATTGGAACATTAGTTACAAGTAAATAAAGGAGGAAAAGAATATGTCACAATCCATAATTAATGCAGGCGAAGAAAAAATGAGTAAGACCATTGAGTCTTTTAAAAAAGAATTGCAAACAGTGAAAACAGGTCGTGCTAATCCAGCTATTTTAAATAAAGTAGAAGTAGTTTATTATGGGACACCTACACCACTAAATCAAATTGCTGCTATATCAGCAGCGGATGCTCAAGTTTTAGTAATTAAACCTTATGATAAAAATATCCTAAGAGACATTGAAAAAGCCATTCTAGTAGCCAATTTAAATTTAACTCCACAAAATGATGGAAGTGTCATTCGCATTGTTTTTCCACCTCTTACAGAACAAACTAGAAAACAACTTGTAAAAGAAGTAAAAGCAAATTGCGAACACTTTAAAGTTGCTATTCGTAATGTTCGTCGTGAAATGATTGAGCAATTAAAGAAGCTAGAAAAAGATGGATTAATTACCGAAGATGAATTGAAAAGAAGAAGTGATGAAGTCCAAAAAATGACAGATAAATATGTTGCTAAAGTAGATGATTTAATGAAGGAAAAAGAGGCTCAATTAATGGAAATCTAATGCTTCATCTTTAAATATAGAAAAAAGGTCTAACAAAAAAGTTAGACTTTTTTTATGGAAGGATCTTAAAATGATTTTGCACATAAACTTTTTTTTAGGCATATATTGATAGTGGTTTATGACTAAAATCATCATTAAATTTGTAAACGTTCTCTTTTTATTCTCTTTATCAAGAAAGCGCATACAAAAAAGTTAATCAAAAAAAAGTAAAACGTTTGACAAAAATATACATAGGGGTGTATAATGATAATATAGTCGGATGACTATGAAAAAAAATTTAATACTAGGAGGAAAAAGTATGAAAAAGCTATTAGCCTTGTTCGTGCTAATGTTAAGTGTATTCGTCTTTGTGGGATGTGATAAAACTAAAAATCCTACACTAGATTTTGATACAAAATCTTATACACTTAAAATTAACGAAGAAGTAACATTAGAACCTAAAGTTACTAACTTTGAAGGCGAACCTACCGTGAATTACACTGTTGCCGATGAAAATGTTGTTCAAGTAACGAATGGTGTAATGAAAGGAATGGCAGAAGGTAGTACAACTGTTACTGCTAGTCTTGAAGGACATAGCAAAGTAAAAGTTGAATTACAAGTTACTGTCACAAGCGATACTCAAGAAATTCCAGTAACTAGTGTAGCAGTTACAGGTGATAATACAGTTAGAGTAGGTCAAAAGATTACTCTTACAGCGACCGTTACCCCAGCAAATGCAACAAATGCAGAAGTTACTTGGGAATCTAGCAACGCTGCAGTTGCAACCGTTGAAAATGGTACAGTTACTGGTGTTACAGTTGGAACTGTTGATATTACTGCAAAAGCAGGTGGCAAAGAGGGTAAGATGAGCGTTACCGTTGCTGCTCCTCTTGGAACTGAAATTTCTATTAATGGAACAGCTACAATGAATGCTGGAACTGAGCAAACATTAACTGCAACCGTTTCTCCAGCAACTGCTAGTCAAGAAGTTGCTTGGACATCAAGCGATAACACTAAGGCTACTGTTGATGCAACTGGTAAAGTAAGTGCTCTTGCTGCAGGAGAAGTAACCATCACAGCAACAACTAAAGATGGAAGCAATGTTAAAAAAGATTTTAAAATAACAATTACAGCTTTAGCAACTAAAGTTGAAGTAACTGGACCAACTGAAATGAAAGTTGGAGAAACAAAAACATTAACTGCAGCCGTTACTCCAGCAACTGCAAATCAAAGCGTTAATTGGCAAAGTAGTGATAATACTAAAGCTACTGTCACTCAAAGTGGTGAAGTAACTGCACTTGTTGCAGGAGAAGTAACCATCACAGCAACCGCTATAGATGGAACTGATATCTCTGGATCAATTACAATTACTATCACTGTTCCACAAGTTGAAGTGATTTCTGTAACAGGAAATGCCAACATGAATGTAGGAGAATCTCAACAATTGACTGCTGTTGTCGCTCCAGCAAATGCTAATCAAGAAGTAACTTGGACATCAAGTGCTTCTACTACAGCACAAGTAAGTGAAACAGGTAAAGTTACTGCACTTGCTGCAGGAGAAGTAACCATCACAGCAACCGCTAAAGATGGAAGCAATGTTTCAGGTACAATTACAATTACAATCGTTGTACCAAAAGTTTCATCTATTGAAATTAAAGGTATTAACAGAATGGCTATCGGTAAATCCCAAACATTAACAGCAACTGTTTTACCAGCAGGTGCTGAAAAAGGAGTTACATGGTCAGTTAACGACGGTACTAAAGCAGAAATTAATGCTGATACAGGTGAAATTACTGCCAAAGCTGCAGGCGAAGTTACTGTTACTGCAACAGCAAAAGATGGTAGCAATACAACTGGAACATTTACAATTAAAATTGAACAATATGATATGTCAAAATTCGTTGTTGATTCCACATTAACTGATGGAGCTACATTCACATACGAAGAAGTTGACTTTAAAGAAGGAGTTAATGCTTTCAAAACTTTAGCTGAAGTATTGGAAGCTGCTGAAGAAAATTCAACAATTTACTTCAAACCAGGTACATATGAACAATCATTAACTATTTCCACAAACAATTTGACATTCGTTGGTCCTAATGCAGGTAAAAATCCAAATAAAGATGAGCGTAGTGAAGAAGCTATCCTTAAAGGTGTTATTCGATTTGCTGAAAACACAACAGGAATTACATTTGATGGATTTGAATTTACTGGATCTACTTCTCTAGAAACAATATCTTATTTCTATGAATTCGTATTTAGAAATAATAATGTTCATGATATTACAAGAACTAGAGGCGAAGGCGACGACAAAATTAGTGATGCCGTTTATAAACCTGTTAATAGAGTAAGACCATTCTCATTCTTATTGCTTTATGAAGAAGCAATGGGAGGAGCAAATTTACTTGGAAATATGACCATCCAAAATAATAAATTTGAAAACTTAAATTGTAACGTTATGAGTTTCTCACGTACAAGTCCAGATAAAAATATTATTATTGATGGAAATGTCATTAGAAATATGGCTCAAGAAGGAATTCGTTTTGATGGTGGATATAACAATGGTAATTATTACATTACCAACAATGTATTTGAAAACGATGAATTAGGAAGCTGTACAGCAATCTTATTCCGTGCTTATAGTGCTAATCAAGGTTTAACTCAAAACATTACTATTCAACACAATTCATTCAAGAATATTGGTAATCCTGAACTTTATTCTGAGTTACCAGAATATGTTGCCGCAATTGCATTCAATATGTATAATGATGTAAATGCAAGCTTATATATTTCATACAACACATTTGAAGATTGTTATCGTGGAATCAAGTTAAGAAATAATACAAGTTATCCTGATACTTGGTTAGGTGAAATTCATTATAATTACTTCAAAAACATGACTGCTGAAATCTATATTGAAGGTGATGCAGGAGAAGGAGGTAATTTAGGTTTATTCACTTATAACTACTTCGAAGATGCTGAAGGAAATCCTATCATTGATGAAACTACTTTATCTTCATTGATATTAAAAGCAAAATCTTATGCAAATTACTTCAAGAATAAATATGATTATTTAAGCGCTATTCAATCTACAGAAGATGAAGCAACTCTTTATGTTGATGGAAACTGGTCATCTTTAAGTGAAGGTGAAGAAGTTTTATTCCAATCATTAAAGTTAATTGTTGGTGTTAATGCATTTGGAACTATTCAAGAAGCATTAGATGCAGCAAAAGATGGCGATGTTATTTATATCTTTGCTGGAACATATGCTGAAGACTTAACAGTTTCTAAGAATGTTCATTTCTATGGACCAAACGTATCTATTAATCCTAACTATCAAGAAAGAGTTGCAGAAGCTATGATTGATGGTGAAATTAAAATTGGTGCAGTTACTGATGTTTCATTTGTTGGATTAGAATTCTTTAACGATATTCTTTTCCGTTCAGTTGATGCTCAAACAACCATCAAAGGATTAACGATGGATAAATGTTACTTCACAGCAACAACATTCCCATCAGGACCAGATGCAATCGTATACTTTGCTGGACCAACTGAAGATTGCACATTTAATGAAAACTTATTTGAAGATACATTAGGTAAATTAGGTAGAGTGATTCGTTTTGTTGATTCAAAGAATTTAACTGTCACAAATAATGTATTTAATGGTGGATTCGATATTTTCTACGCTGAAGGAACCAAAGGTTTATACGGAACAACTACAATCAATTATAATGAGTTCTCAAACTGGAATCAATTTGCCTTGAATATTCGTTTAATTACAGGAACTGACTTTATAGTTAAAGGAAATAATTTCACTTCAACTGCAGCGTTGGGTGGAGCTAGTGATTATGCAGGTGTTATTAACATTACTTCTTTCGCTGGTGCAGAAAACTGTACAGTAGATATCGAATATAATGTTTGGACAGATGTTCGTGGATGGCATGTTATTCGTTTACGAGATCAAGCTGCAAAAGCTACTAATATCCATGTAAATGTTCATCATAATGAATTCTTAGGTGATATTATGAACACCACAACTCCTACAACTATTTTGTTTATTCAAAATGATAGTGAAGAAGCAGATGTTGTTAATGCCGATCAAAACTATTATGAAGGTTCAGATAAACAACCATTTACTCCAGCAGATAATTTATTTACAAATGTTGGTTCACGTACAAATGATTATGTAACAAAAGCTGAAGTTGACCAAGCAATTAAATTATATTTAATGCAAGGTAAATCTGGTTATGGAGAAACTGTTCTTCCTACTGGAATTACAATTAATAACAAAATTGAAACTTTGTTATTTGGTGAAGAACATCAAATCAACTATACTCTTACTCCAATGGAAGTAACAAACAAAAAAGTATCTTTCACAAGTAGTGATGAAGATGTTGCTACAGTTAGTGCAACAGGACTTGTTAAACCTACAGGTACAAAGAGTGGAACTGTAACGATTACAGTTACATGTCTTGCTGATGAAAACATTACAGATAGCATGACAATTCAAGTTACTCATCCAACAG
>CANQVW010000004.1 GCA_947627395.1 uncultured Bacilli bacterium
TTCTCCTGAGAAATATTTATCCATTAATTCTTCACTTGTTTCAGCAACAGCTTCACAAATTAATTCATATAATTCTTCAACTTTAGCAAGCTTATCAGGATATATTTCAGCATCTCGACAAACACCACCTTGAAATATTCTTGCTTTCTTTTCAACAACCAAAGCTACTCCATCAAATGAATCTTGTTTTCCTAATGGATAACAAAATGGTGCAACACGTTTACCAAATTTTAGTTTTAATTCTTCAATTAAATCATCATATTTAATATTTTCTTTGTCCATTTTGTTTATAAAGATAATGGTTGGAATATTTCTTTTTCTTAGTTCTTCCCAACATCTTTCTGTTCCAACTTCAATTCCTTTAGATGCATCAACAACTAGAATTGCACCTTTAACAACTGAAAGGACCCCTTCAACTTCACCAATGAATTCTTCATTTCCAGGAGTATCTAGAAAGTTAATTTTATATCCATTCCATTCGACAGGCATTAAACTAGCGGATAGAGTGATTTGCTTTGTTTGTTCCTCTAAAGTATAATCACCAACTGTATTCTTTTTTTCTACTTCGCCTTTTTTATCTATGGCTCCTCCCATATATAAAAATGATTCAGCAAGTGATGTTTTTCCACTTCCTAAATGGCCAAGTATGGCAACATTACGAATCGCCTTTGAATGATATTCTCTCATATATGATCTCCTCCTCTTTTATATTTTGAAAACGATTTCCAAACATAGTATACACCAAATAGAGTAAATTTGCAAGCGATTTTAAGCGACAAATAATGAATATATTCCTTTTTTTATTTTTAAAAAAAGTTACTAGACAATTCTAGCAACTTTTCATTCAAAAATTAATTTCCTTTATAAGATTTCTTTAAAATTTCTTTCATGTCTTCAACAAGTGGAACTCTTGGATTTGCTGGTGAACATTGATCTTCATAAGCTAACATAGCAATTTCATCCAAGTGTTCATTCCATTCTTCCTCTGTGATTTTTTGATCTTGGAAGTTCATTGAAATTCCAACTTCTTTTCCTAAATTCATGACAGCTTCAGCTAAACTTTCAACTCCTTCTTCTGGAGTAGAAGCTTTTAATCCCAATAGTTTTGCAATATCTTGATATTTTTCATTTGCTTTATAGTAATCATATTTAGGCCATGTGGAAAGTTTTTGTGGAATAGTTCCATTATAACGAATGACATGTGGTAAAAGAATGGCATTTGCACGTCCATGAGGGGTATGGAAAACTCCACCAATTTTGTGAGCTAGGGAATGGTTCATTCCTAAAAATGCATTGGCAAAGGCCATACCTGCAATTGTGGATGCATTGTGCATTTTTTCACGTGATTCTAAATCATTTTTACCATTCTTTACTGCTCTTGGCAAATATTTAAAGACAAGTTGAATAGCTTGTAAAGCAAGTCCATCTGTAAAATCACTTGCTAAAACAGAAACATAAGCTTCAATGGCATGAGTTAAAACATCCATTCCTGTATCTGCTGTTATACTTGCGGGTAAAGAAGTAGTAAATTCTGGATCAATAATAGCTACTGTTGGAGTTAGAGAATAATCCGCAAGTGGATATTTTTTATTTTCTTTTTTGTTAGAGATAACAGCAAATGGTGTAACTTCAGATCCTGTTCCAGAAGTAGTTGGAATACATATTAATTTAGATTTCTTTCCAAGTTCTGGGTATTTAAAAGCACGTTTACGAATGTCCATGAATTTTTGTTTCAAATCATCAAAATCAACTTCAGGATGCTCATAGAATAACCACATACCTTTAGCAGCATCCATAGAAGATCCACCACCTAAAGCAATGATGGTATCAGGACGAAAGGCTTCCATTAATACGACACCTCTTCTAACAGTTTCAATATCTGGATCTGGCTCAACATCACAGAACAATTGTACTTGAACTTTGTTTCTTCTTAAATTCAATTGATCTGTAACACGATTGACATATCCTAAATCTACCATGGAGCGATCTGTTACGATGCATACTTTATTTACATCACGCATATCTTTTAAATATTCAATTGAGTTTCTTTCAAAATATATTTTTGAAGGCACTTTAAACCATTGCATATTATTTCTTCTCTTTCCAACTTTCTTAATATTTAATAAATTTACAGCACTAACATTACCACCAATAGAATTTCTTCCATAACTTCCACAGCCTAATGTTAAAGAAGGAAGGAAAGAATTATAAACATTTCCAATACCACCAAAGGTTGCAGGACTATTCCAAATAATTCTCATTGCTTTGACTTCTTTACCAAATTCATCAGCTAATTCTTGACTACTTGTATGAATTGCAGCTGAATGTCCTAAACCATTAAACTCAACCATTTGACAAGCTTTTTGAATTCCATCTTTTGTATTTTTAGCTTTTAAGATTGCTAAAACAGGAGAAAGTTTTTCACGAGTTAATGGTTCATTAGGTCCAACAAATTCACATTCAGCAGCTAAAATAACTGTATTCTCTTTGACTTTAATTCCTGCTTGTTCAGCAATCCAAGTTGCAGGACGACCTACAATATCTGGATTTAACTTAGCTTGGTTGCAACCCTCTTGATTTTTAATAACACCAAAAGCATATTTTTCTAATAATTCTTTTTCTTTTGGAGTTACAAAATAAACACCATATTTTTCAAATTCTTTTTTTGTTTCTTCATAGATTTCTTCATCAATAATGGCAGCTTGTTCTGAAGCACAAATCATTCCATTATCAAAAGATTTACTCATCACAATATCATTGACAGCTTGTTTAATGTTTGCAGTTTTTTCAATATACGCAGGAACATTACCAGCACCCACTCCCATGGCAGGCTTTCCACAAGAATAAGCAGCTTTAACCATGGCATTGCCACCTGTTGCTAAAATGGTAGCAACACCTTCATGATTCATCAAACAAGTTGTAGCTTCCATGGATGGTTGTTCAATCCATTGAATACAATTTTTAGGAGCTCCTGCGGCAACAGCAACTTGATATACAACTTGGGCAGCAAGTTTAGAGGATTGTTGTGCAGATGGATGAAAAGCAAATATAATTGGATTTCTTGTTTTTAGACAAATTAATGATTTAAAAATAACTGTAGATGTAGGATTTGTTGTTGGAGTAATTCCACAAATGACCCCTATTGGATCGGCAATTTCAGTAATTCCAGTAACTGGATTCTCATTAATTACACCAACAGTTTTTAAATGACGCATATTGTTCACAACATATTCACAAGCAAATAAATTTTTTGTTGCTTTATCTTCAAATACACCTCTTTGAGTTTCTTTGATGGCTGCTACGGCAAGTTCACCATGTTTGTCTAAAGCTGCAACACTACATTTTGCAACAATGTAATCGACTTGTTCTTGTGTGAAATTGCGATATTCTTGTAAAGCTTTTTGTGCATTTTCAACAAGTTCATTAATCATTTCTTGAACACTTTTTTCATTTGTTTTGCTTTTATCCATAATTTATCTCCTTTTCATATCAGCATACTTGGAATAACGATACCTATGCATGCATATTTTTTAGCAGTTTAAATCGTTTGCCTCTCTTCGCTACCAAAGTTTAATGACATTGGTCTTTGGTCGAATTTGTATAGTAGCTGATATACACATTGCAAGTTTTATGACATTAAATGTTTGGGTCAATGATTTTTATAATACTCCTTCTTTAAAATGTCCATAAGTCACATTTTGTAAGGGGAAGTTCTTCTTCATTCCATGCAAAACATCTAAATAAGCACGGACAATGTTAAAGGTTTCTTCTTGATTTTCAATTGAAAAATCAAGGTAAAATTGATTGATTCCAATTTCTATAAGTTCAGTTAGATAATTCAGTAAATGAACTCTTTTCGAATTTAAAAGTTTTATTTGACATCCATCACTTTTTAATAAAGGGAAATGATATCCCAATCGATCCACTATAGCATAAGATTTAATTTCACAAGCTCCACAAGGTTTTTGTTTTTTAGATAAAACTTTTTGAATAGGACAATGATTCATGAGCATCAATTCATAATATCCATAAACCATAACCATGACATTTGGAGTACTTTGATACATCTTACGATATTCTTCAACTAATTCTTTCATTTCATTTTTGGATAGTTCAATTGATAATCCAACAATTTCAATCCCTTTTTGATGTAAAAAATAAACACTATACGCATTAGTTACATTCATATAAGGGCTACATATTAAATGATTATTTCCTACTAAATTTAGGTTTTGAATCATTCCTTCTTTAACTTTTTTGTTTTCAATGCGTGGATTAACATAATGAATTTGTCTAAAAGATGTTGAAAAATCTTGAATAAGGGATTCATCCTCTGTATAGATTTCTACCTCTTGTAACGCATAAATGGCTTCTAATTGTTCTTTATTTCTCACTTTAACATGAAGTTTAGGTGAAAAACTTTTAGATGAAATAGTGCCATGATAAGGAAGTTCAAGGTAAGGTTTCTTATTTTCTTCTTCCATGAAAGCTTCTTCAAGCGAGGAAATTGCCTTTCTTCTAAGGTCATTAATGACTCGTATAGGAAGAAAAACGGGCTCATGAAAATCATTGATTTTACGAATTTCATAATCTGTATTATTGGTTTTTTTAATTTGTTCAATCAACCTTTTTGCAAAATCTTGTTGATTGGATAAAACACATTTTTCTTCACTAATGGCTTGAACATGAATTTTACCACACAAAAGTTCTAAAACTAGGAAATCATTTTGGATAGATAATTTGGCATCTAAGAAGATTTTTCTAGGACTTTTTGTTTTAATTTCATCTAATAAATGAATATCCGTTGTCTTTAAAACATGAGAACCAACTTCAACTTTTTCATGAGTTCTGATCCTTACTTCTCCACAATCTATCGCATCAATTTTATTTTTTTCTTGAAACATTTCTTGAATGGTAATTGCATCTTCAATATTCCCAACAATTCGAATGCTATCATGAATAGATAATGGATGATGAACTTTTATCGTACACCATGGATAATGACTTTGAATCACTTTTCCTATTTCAATTCCAATATGATTTGGAGATTCAATATTGGTAAATTGTTGATTGTTTTCATGAAATAAATAGCCTTTTGTAAATTGTCGATGAAACATTAATTTTAATTTTTCAATCTCTTGATCAAAATCAATTACTTCATCATTCATGGCTTTTTTATAAACTTCAGTGACTAAACCAACATATTCTGGTCGTTTCATTCTTCCTTCTATTTTAAAGGAATCAATTCCTAAATCTTGTAAAGATTTAATTTCCTTTAAAAGCATTAAATCTTTAGAATTTAATAAATATCCTTTTGTATTTTCTAAACGATATTCTAATCGACAAGGTTGAGCACATCTTCCCCTGTTCCCACTTCTTTTACCAATAATAGAAGATAAATAACAAGTTCCAGAATAGGACATACATAATGCCCCATGAACAAATATTTCAATTTCAATATTTACTTCATCTTTAATCTTTTTCACAATTTCAATGGGTGTTTCTCTCGCTAATACGATTCTTTGAAAACCCATTTCTTTCATAAACATAGCTTGTTCCACAGAATGAATGTTCATTTGTGTTGAAGCATGTAATACTAAATGAGGGAACTTTTCATGTAATACGTGAGCAAGTCCAATATCTTGTACTAAGATTGCATCAACATGAGATTGATGTAAAAAACGAACAAAGCAAATTGCATCTTCGATTTCATTATTTTTTAAAAGTGTATTCACTGTTACATACACTTTTACTTGAAATCGATGAGCATACTTTATCATTTCTTTTAATTCATCATTTGAAAAATTTTGGGCACTCGCACGAGCTCCAAAACGAGTTCCACCAACATAGACTGCATCTGCACCATGGTGTATTGCACTTAAAAAGGAATCCATATTCCCTGCTGGTGCTAGAAGTTCCGTTGCCATGTTGTTCACCTCATTTTCTTTTTAAGGTTTTAAAATATATAATATGCCAATACATCTTGGTCCACAATGAGTGGAAATGACACCACTAGCATAGGTTTCTAAAATGTTTTTGACATGAAATTTTTCTTCTAATTCTTTTCTTAAGTATTTTGCATCCTCATCTGCTAGGCAATGTGTAATCATGATGTGATCTAAATCAATATGTTCTAAATCCTCTTCCACATATTGTAACAAAGAAGCAAGAGCTTTCTTAAAACCAAGTGGCTTTTTTGCAACAACCATTTTTCCATCCACTACTCTAATAATAGGTTTTATACCTAGCATTGTACCTAGTAAGCGAACAGTTCCACTACATCTTCCACCCATGTGAAGATAGTCTAAAGTGTTAATGGCAAATTGTGTACGAACAAAAGGAACCATTTTTTCAATCTCTTGTACAATTTCAAGAGCTTTTTTTCCTTCTTCTCTCATTTTACAGATTTTTAAAATTAATAAACCTGTTCCTGAACTTAGATTCATCGAATCAATAGTATACACATTTTTAAATTCCATTGCGGCAGTTCTTGCGGAATTATAACTTGCGGAAAAACCTGAACCAAGTCCAATGAAAATAATATCATTTTCTTTCGCATATTTGCTGAAGAGTTCTTGATACTGACTTGGTGATATTGAAGCACTTTTAGGCAATTCTTTATATTGATCTACTTCATCTATCAATTCTTTGGAAGAAATATCAATTCCATCACGATAGGACTTTCCCCCTATAGAAACATAAAAGGGGACAATTTTAATGTCATATTTTTTGATGATATCTTCTGTTAAATCACAACTACTATCACTAATAATTACAATATTTTTATTCTGCATATCCACTCCTACAAATGTTAGCTTAATTATACTATACTTTACTTCTTTTTACAATAATATGAAAACACTATACATATTGATTTAAATCGTTTTCATATTGAATTAAATCCTCTACTGTTTGGTAAAGAATTTCTAAACAATATAGTTCATGATAATTTGTTAATTTTTTAAATAATATTTTAAAAGAAATGTTTCCTTGACCTAATGGTTTATGCTGATCTCTTGTACCATCATTATCATGAATATGCATGTGATATAAATGATCCTTTAATAAATCTATATAACTTTCAATTGGATATTCACTAACATTTGCATGTCCAAAATCCAAAATAAATTTCACATTGGGTAATTGAACTTCATCAATTAAACGTTTAATTTCATTTGGACTATATCCCATTTCATGAATATCTGGCATATTCTCAATCATAATATTGGCAGGATAAGCATATTTTGCTAATGTTTTCACAGTTTGAACAGATTTTAAAAACAACTTTTCTCTATCTTTTGTAACTCCATTTTTGGTAACATATCCTAAATGAAGGGTTAGTTTTTTGACTGAAAATTGTTTTGAAAAATCAATTGCTTTCTTAAATCGCTCTATTGTTTCTTCTTGATCATCACATAAATCACTATTGGGTCCATGTGGTAAATGTAAGACAACTTCAATTGGATATTTCATTAAATCATGTACATTTTGTTCATAAGTTTTCATTTCTTCTATGGTTTTATCATAAGGATAAAAAATTTCAATAGCTTGAAACAATCCTTTTTCAAATAAAGTATGATAACTTTGAAATTCTTCTGTTGTACGATTTTGATTGATAGTAAAACATTTACGAATCATTTTTTTGCCTCTTTCTTATTGTATTACTCAATTAAGATACATACCATAGACTTCCATCTTTACAGGTGTCTTTAATGGCTTGAATTAATTGATCTCTAAATAAAATTCCTGTATTCACTTGATTTTGACTTGTTAAAAAAGGATATTTTGTATTGTCAAATAAATAATCAATAGTTGCAACCGTATAAGAATCTTTTTTAGCTAATGAGCCATCAATATATAACTCTCCTTGAATGATTTCAATATTATCACTCACTTGTAATCCACTATTTTCCGCAAGTTTAATGATGTCTTTGACTTTTAACGTACATGTTTTCACAATATTATCAAAAGGCATAATGGTCCAAACTTTACCGACAGTAACTTGTTCATTCTCTTCAATAGGAAAAGCATCTCCGCGAATACCACCTGTATTAATAATGCCAATTTCCATCTTTGAATAATCACGGATAACATTCGCTGCCCAAAGAGTTGCAGATGCTTTATTTACATGTCTACCACAAACACCCAATACTTCATCACTAATTAAAGTTACTGTTGCATTATACTTTTCAATGATGTCAGCAACTTCTTTGTTGTCTTGGGCTAAAGAGGTACGAACTTTGATATTTTCTGCACTTCCATCTTTAACTTTATGAGCACTTCCATCAATGGTTAATTCTACTTTTCCAATATAAGATCCAGAAGAACCTGATTGAACATAAGGTAAAGGAATATTGTCACATCCTTTAGTTTCACCACTATAATTGCTATGGGTATGTCCATTAAAGATAGCATCTACTTGATATTCATCCATTAAATCAGCAATAGATTGATTGATATCATTTGTATTATCATGACTAGAAACAAGAACGACATCACAATTTTTTTCTGTTCTCAATTCTTTCGCATATTGTTTAATGATGGGTAAAATAGGTTTAAATTCATAAGGTGCAACAATGGTTGGCGAAATAGAACTTGTAAGTTCACTTCCAATAATTCCAATGATTCCAATTTTTAATCCTGCTTTTTCAATAATTGTATATGGGTCACACCAATCTACAGGTTGATTAGTTGACTTTTCATAAATGTTTGCACATAAAATAGGAAAATTACAAACGACTTCCGATGTTTTGTCATGGTATTTTTTGATTACATCAACACCCCAATCAAATTCATGATTTCCGATTGTCATTGAATCAAAACCAATTTTGTTCATTACTTCAACAACAACACTTCCTTGTGTCATATTAGAAATGGCTGATCCTTGAAACATATCTCCCGAAGATAAAATGATGGTATGATCAGAATCTTTTGCTTTTTCATTGATTAAGTAACTAGCAATGGTATTTAATCCACCATTATCCGCAAACACAGCTCCATGAAAATCGTTTAAAGCATAAATTTTTAGGGTAATATCTTCTTCAGGAAAACGAGTAGGTGTACATCCAACAATTAAAAGTGAAAATAATACAATAATGAGTAATCTAATTTTTTTCATAAATTTCCTTTCTTACTTTTGTGGTAATATAATATAACATGTTGTTTTTTCATCATGAAGATATGTTTCAACTTCATGTTCTAAAAATGTGGATGGATGATTCTTTGAATGAACCATTTGACTATTAAAAAATTGTTCTTCTGAAGTTTCTCGATTGAAATAACTACAAACAACGGTAAAGTAATATTTTCCTCTTTCTTCTTTTTTAAGTTCAAAGAAAACAATTTTTGTATGAACTTTTTTACTTGAAGAAAACCATTGATGTAAATAAATAAGTTTTATGATGGAAAAAAGAATTTCAAAGAAAGAAACAACTAAAGTGATTATGCCAAAGACAAAAAAGATATTCGCAGATGTTGTTCCTGAAAAATCCACTTTAAAATCATTTGGATCATCACTTAATATATAAATTGTAATTTCATTTCCTAAATCATATTTATCTTCTTCAGAAAAAAATCCTAAACTTTTGATGTAGATTTTATTTTCCCATTCATATTGAAAAATAATAGCACGAGATTGATTTTTACTAACAATTCCATCATCATGATACATGGCAATATCTTGTTTATACTGTTCTAACTTTTCTTCATAGTTTTCATCATATTCTTTAGGTGGAACAACAATATCAATGATTTGAGCAGAAATGGCAATTCCTTCTTCTTTATATTGAAGAAGTTTACGTTTTGTGGATAGACTACTAAGTATAATTCCAATTCCTAGTAGAATGAAAATAAATCCTATTACTAAAGAACAAATCCATTTTCTTTTTTCTTTCATAAAGCTTTCCTTATGCATTCTTCTTTGCATCATATTTTTTACGAAGGGCTGTATCTAAAATACGTTTTCTTAAACGAATGCTTCTTGGTGTTATTTCAACAAGTTCATCTTCATTGATATATTCTAAACAAGCTTCAAGGGACATTTTTCTTGGTCTTTTTAGAACAATGGTGGTATCTTTATTTGAAGCTCTTTGATTGGTCATGGCTTTTGCTTTAACAACATTAACACTTAAATCTTCTTCTTTATTACATTCACCGACAATTTGTCCTTCATATACATTTTCATTTGGTTCAACAAACAATACGCCACGATCTTCAATTTGACCAATTCCATAAGCTGTTGTTTTTCCTTCTTCACAAGCTACTAAAACGCCTAATTTTCTTTCACCAACAGAAATACTTTCCATAGGTCGATATTCTATAAAATAATGGCTTAAACTTCCATAGCCTTTAGTGGCTGTCATAAAATCTGTGGATAAACCAATTAAGCCACGAGATGGAATGGTGTACGTTAATCTTGTTTGTGTTTCGCCATTATCCATATTTTCTAGGTTTCCCCCTCGTTTACCTAATAGTTCAATGATATTTCCAATAGTTTCATTAGGGGCATCAATTTGGGCAAATTCGAAAGGTTCACATTTTTTTCCATCAATTTCTTTGATGATAGGTTTAGGTTTTGCTACTTGAAATTCATATCCTTCTCTTCGCATATTTTCAATGAGAATTCCTAAGTGAAGTTCCCCTCTTCCACAAACAATCCATTCTTCTTTAGATCCCATTCTTTTGACTTTTAGACTTACATCTTTTTGAACTTCCCGATATAATCTTTCATCGAGTTTTGTTGATGTGACAAATTTTCCTTCTTTTCCTGAAAAAGGAGAATCGTTTGTGGAAAAAGTCATTTCCACCGTGGGTTCACTAATGTGGATAGGTTCCAGTGCTTCTTCCATTCCTACTGTACAAAGAGTTTCCCCGACATTAATATCTGTCAAGCCAGCAATAGCAACAATATCACCAGCATAGGCTTCTTCAATTTCTGTTTTATTTAGTCCTAAGAAACTAAATAATTTTTGAATTCTAAACTGTTTAATGGTTCCATCTAAACGCATGCAACTGACAACTTCACCATTTCTTACTTTACCTCTTTTGATTCTTCCAATAGCAACACGTCCAACATACTCATTATAATCTAATAAAGCACCTTGAAATTGTAAGCCACCTTCTAAATCAACTTTAGGA
The DNA here is from genome assembly GCA_947627395.1 of uncultured Bacilli bacterium. Lineage (GTDB taxonomy): Bacteria > Bacillota_I > Bacilli_A > ML615J-28 > CAG-698 > CAKOMG01. The sequence goes on from CANQVW010000004.1 coordinate 11,137, forward strand.
GCAGGAATTTCTTGAATGATTAAATCTAGTAGAGGATCCATCGTTGGTTTTTGGGTAGCAGGGTCACTAGAAAGGCTACTTGTTCCACGAATGGCACTTACATAAGCAACTTTGAAATCAATTTGTTCGTCCGTTGCTCCAAGTTCAATAAACAAGTCTAAAACTTCATCCACAACTTCCAGACATCTTGCACTATCTTTATCTACTTTATTAATTACAACAATAGGTTTTAAATGACATTCTAAAGATTTTTTCAAGACAAAACGAGTTTGTGGCATAGCTCCTTCATAAGCATCTACAACTAAAAGGACTCCATCAACCATGGTCATAATTCTTTCAACTTCTCCACTAAAATCAGCATGACCAGGTGTATCTAAAATATTAATTTTATAACCTTTATATTGAATGGCCGTGTTTTTAGCTAATATTGTAATTCCTCTTTCTCTTTCTAAGGCATTAGAATCCATAGCTCTTTCTTCTATTTCTTCTCTTGCTTCTAATGTGGAAGATTTTTTAAGAAGTTGATCCACTAATGTTGTTTTTCCATGGTCAACATGAGCAATAATAGCTATATTACGTATATTTTGATATTGATTCATATTTTTTCTCCAAATTAAAATTTAATTTCTTTCATATGTAACTTTTGATAAAATTCTTTTTCATGTGAAACAAGGATGACTGTTCCAGGATATTCGCAAATTGCATCAAACAAAGATTCTTTTGCTAAACGATCTAAATGGTTAGTAGGCTCATCTAAAATCAGTAAGTTAGATTTTTCTAAGCTCAATTTTGCAAAACGAACTTTTGTTATTTCTCCCCCTGATAGTTGCTTCATGGGTTTCATTGTTAATTCATTGGTAATGGCATATTGAGCTAATAAAGTACGAATTTTTGTATCCTCTAATTTAGGATAACTAGATCGTATATATTCAATAGCAGAACATAATGGAATAGTTTCTTCTTGGGAAAAGTAAACAATATCATTATAAGGTGCCATTTTCATATTTCCACCTAATGGAGGAATTTCTTGTAACAATGTTTTTAGTAATGTTGTTTTTCCCACACCATTCTTACCAATAATGACATATTTTTCTCCAAATTGAAATTTAAGATTTAAATCAGATAAGATGGGATAGGTATATCCAATCGTTAAATGATGAGTTTCAATTGCTGTCATATGAAAAGATTTAGTAAATTCAAACTTAAAATGAACTTTCTTTTCTGGTTGTGGTTTTTCAAGAATGGTCATTTTTTCTAACATTTTTCTTCTACTTTGTGCTTGTTTGGTTGTTGAAGCACGAACAATGTTTTTCGCAATAAACTCTTCTGTTTTTTTAATTTCTTTTTGTTGTTTTTCATATTCTTTTTGATATGTTTCTAAATTCATGGTTCTTAAACGTAAATAATCTTGATAATTTCCTTTATATTTTGTCATTTTTTTATTTTCAATAGCAACAATTACATTGCAACAAGCATTTAAAAATTCAAAATTATGACTAATAACTAAGAATGCATTTTTATAACTAGATAAATATTTACTTAACCATTCCACATGTTGTTGATCTAAAAAATTAGTAGGCTCATCAAGTAATAAAACATCTTTTTCTTCAAGTAACATTTTTCCTAAAAAAACTTTAGCTCTTTGTCCTCCTGAAAGATGTTTTAAGGAGCGATTTTCTTCAATGGAAATTCCTAATCCTTGTATGACATTTTGGATTCTAGATTTAATTTGGTAAAATTTATGCTCTTCAAGATATTCTTGAATAGAATAAGCTTTTTCTAAGATTTTATCATATTTACTTTCGTCAACTGTTTCTAGTGATTGATATAGTTGATTCATTTCTTCTTCTTTTTGAAATAATTCATGGTAAACATGATATAAATAATCTTGAACAGTCACTTCATCATGAACCACTAAATGTTGATCTAAATAAGAAAATGTTTTAGTATGATTCCAAATAATAGTTCCATCATCGGGAGTTAATTTTTCAGAAATTAAATTCATGAATGTTGTTTTTCCAACGCCATTGGCTCCAACGATACCAACATGTTCTCCATCAAAAATACGAACATCTAAGCCAGAGAACAATTCTTTATCGCCATAATTAAATTTTAGATTTTGAACTTCTAAAACACTCATAACTTAAAATTTCCTTTCATTCTTATTCATTCTATCATAAAATTTCTTTTTTTTCAATACGGATAAAACGCTATCAAAGATTATCGTAAAAATTAAGTTTTTTTCTTTTACTTTAATGAAAAAATATGATAGAATATACTTGTCATTTTGACAGCTGGATGTTCCTTGCCAAACCATCCAAATAAAAAACAAGGAGATGAGTCGAGTGAATCATAAAATTCTAACGATGGTTAGATTATCATTAGTTGCAGCAATGTATGTTGTTTTAACCATTTTTAATCCATTTTCTTATGATGCTATTCAATTTAGGATTTCAGAAATTTTAGTCTTTCTATGTTTTTATCGAAAAGATTATAGCATTGGATTAATACTTGGGTGCTTTATAGCTAATTTATTTAGCCCTATGATGTTATATGATATTACATTTGGTACTTTTGCAACAATCTTGGCAGTTGTTTGCATTATGTTTTCCAAGAATATTTATATAGCAAGTTTGTTCCCTGTGGTGTTTAATGGCGTGATTGTTGCTTTGGAACTGTATTTTGCATTCAAAGAGCCTTTTCTTCTTTCGATGGGAAGTGTAGCCTTAGGCGAAGCAGTGGTAATGATTGTAGGTATTATTGCTTTTAAACTTCTTGAAAGAAATGAAGGTTTTATGAAAATGATTGATGCTAATCAAAATTATCCAAAATTTGCGAAAGAATCATAAAAGAATTTTAAAAAGAGCTAAGGATATTTATTCCTAGCTCTTTTTTTTAATTCTTCTCTTTTTTGTTATAAATCCAAGAGATGTAAAAAGTAAAATACTAAAAGCAATTATCATATAAAGGTACGTGTCTTTAAATAGATGGCAGCCTTCTTTCTTTTGGGTTGTTAAAACATGTAAAATCATTTCGACACTGGATTCATTTCCATCACTATCACTAACAATCACATCTGTAGTATAGTCTCCTTTTGTTTTTCCATCAAATGAGGAAAAATGAACATTATCTTGATTTAAGGTAATATATCCATCTTCAGAATCATATACTTTTAAATAATCATTCCATTTAAAATCATCTACTGATGAAACTGTAACTTCTTTTTGTAAAACTTCGATCGAAGGACTTCCCCCTTGTATAATTTCTTGCATTAATTTTTGATATTGTACTTGATCATTTGAATTTAATTGATCATAATAATATAAGAAATCTTCCTTTTCTTGCTTGGATAAATATTTTGTTTTTACATCATTATTATGTTCTTCAAAATACAAAACCAATTGATTTAATTGATCAAGAATAAAATCTTTACTTTCTTGATATAAAATATCTTTTAAAGCAAAATGATCTTTATATTTTGGAAGTAAACCATCTTTGGTAACTTCAAATATCAATGTTTTTAAAGAAGTTTCTTTATATTCATCTATCACTTGATTGGTTATGGAAGAAATCACTTGAACACAATTTGGCATCATTGTATATATTTCAATGGTGTATCCATATTCTAAATCTATATCTTTATAATGAACATTGGTTAATGAAAAATAACCATTTCCTTTCACTTCTTGACAATCTATGATTTTTCCTTTTTTATTTTTAATTGTAACTGATGCAAATACTTCATTTGGTTTATTCTTCCATTCGTCATTTTGATTTCCTAAATTTGAAGCTCCTAAATCAATGGAAGCTTTTAAATTATTTTCACTCAATCGAATGATGTACCCTGTTGTATCATAGTAAGCTCCTCTAATTCTGATCATGGTTGGATGATCAAATGAGCGTTTCAATGAAGTGTAAGAAACATCAATGGTATTATTTCCTGGTTTTAAAGTTACATAATGTAAGCTAGTTGTATAATCAAATGAAGTAGGAGTACGTAATAAATAACTATCTGTAGCAATATCAGTAAAGGTAGCTACTCCGTTTTTTATCGTTGCTTGTTCAACGATCTTTCCTTCTTTTTCTAATAAAACAACATGTTGATCAAATGTTTCTTTGGTGTCTGTTTTAATTTTTACTGTGAATGTACTTTTTAAATGATATTTTGATAAAACATCACTTGAAACCAATCCATATTTTAAAGAAAAGTTTTCTTGATTCATAATTTCACTACATTTGTCCTGGCTAACATCATATAAAATAGAGATTGTTTTAGGGGCTTTACTAACAATTTCAAGTGTTTCTTCACTTACAGGTAATCCCCATGCATTCCAATAAGGAAGGATATTGGTTTGATAAGTATCATAGAAAAATAAAGCATAAATATCTTGATTTGGTGTAGATGGAGTGAAAATATTCTCATTTAATTTTTCACGATAATAACGAAACAATTTTGCATACGTTTCTTCTTTTTCAAAGTAGTCAAACAAATTAATTAAAGCATATAGTTTTACTGCAGGATCTTGCCCAAAATCATTAAATACTTTTCCTTCTAAACGTCCTTGATTATATTTTTCCTCTGTATTTTTGAGTTTTCCTAACCAATCTTTATCAGCGAAAAAAATTTCTTTATTCATTTGCACATAGTGACCCAAAATATTATTGGATGTTTCTCCTAGTTCCATTGTGCCCTTTCCTAAATATCCTTGGTATCCATGAGCAATTTCATGTAACCCTCCCCAATTCATTTCAAAGAAGGCATGTAAACTATCACTATTAATTCCAACATGATTTCCAGCATAATAGGCTGCTCCTGCTCCATGTTTATTGGCTTTTACTAAGTATTTGGCATGAATATTTTGGTCTGTTGCTTTTGTAGGATGATAAGAAAGTCCAATCATTTCATCCATTTTATAAACTACTTGATGATAATAATTTAAGAATTCATCTAATGTATTAAATTCATAATCATCTGTTGTATCAATATCTTGAAGGGGAACAAGTACTGTTAATACATCATTTTCAATGACAGCAAATTCATCTTGACTTTCTCTCCACTGAGTTTTGAATTTGGCTTCATCTTCCTTTGGATAATAATAATTCAATGGTTTTACAACTCGTGTGTCATATTCAATTTCTATCTTACATGTTGTATCTATAGATTCATAACGATTTAATTTAGGAGATGTTAAAAAGGGGACATTCGCATAATTTCCAGGAATTTTACCTTGTGCTGGATTTGATTCTTTATATTCATTCGTAACTTCAACAGCATCACTAGCTTGATAGTTTATGGTTTGTGATGTTTCTTTATAAGCATCATTAGCCAACATAGAAACTGTAATATTACGATTTCCTTCAATCACTTTCATTTTAAAAGATGCATGGCTTGGAAGATAGATTCCTAAATGTTGACGATCTCCTGAATTGCATCGACTAAAACCAGCAAGAGTCATATTCCAATCATTTGGAATGGTATACATTGTTCTTTCCATTTTAATAACAAAATCATTATTATCTAATATCGTCACGGGAACAGTCAAAGAAACTTGATGATGATCTGAGTCTTCTGTTTGATAGATAACTTCATAAGTTCCTGGTTTAGATGCCTCAACCGTATTTCGAATGCATGAAACCATTAAGTCTCCATCTTCGAAATCTTTTGCAAAGACACGAAAACGAATATCTGTTGGATCAAAAGTTTCTACCACATTTTTCGACATTTCTATTTTGGTTGCCCCATAAAAACAAGGTTCATTGTTTATACTCCAATAAAAATCAGATGCTTGTTCCCTGGCTTGAATTATAAATACTTGTATCATAGAGAATAAACCTATTGTTAACATAAACATAACAATTTTTTGAATTATTTTTCTTTTCATACTTTTTCTTTCCTCTTTCTTTTAGGTATTGTACCACATCTATTAAAAAATATCTATCATTTTGCATTGTAATTTTATTCAATGATTATTTTTACTTTTTTTTGATTCTACTTTAAAATTTAAACAAATTATGCTATAATATTTTCATTGATTTACAAATTGGAGATTGTATGTTAAAGATTATTGGAAATATTCTAACTGACCCAAACTTTATTGGAGCTATTTTAGTTTCACTTGTATTTATTTTATTTGGTTTTATTTTAAGATATAAAAAAATCATAAATAATGATTGCAAATCCTTTTTAACATTTCTTGTGTTAAAATTCGCATTACCAGCTATGGCTTTTTCTGCTTTTATGGCTGATTTTAAAACACAAGAATTTAAGGAAAATATTATGGTTTTTGTGATTTCTTTAGGATTGCACATTTTATTTATTGCTATTGGACAACTTATTTTAATTAAAGTTCCTAAGGATCGTAGAAAAGTTGTTTCCATCTTTTTAGTTGTTGGTCAATTAACTTTCTTCGCAATTCCTGTTTTAAAAACCATTTACAGTGAACATTATTCCGAAGTCATGATCCCAGCAAATATGATGACATTAGCATTTCGCTTAATTTTATATATTTATTGTTACTTTACGATTTCAAGATTGAAATTCTCAAAGAGTGAATTTAAATCTTCTATGAAAAATATCTTTTTAAATCCTGTTATGATTGCCATGTTTTTAGGTTTATTCATTTGGTTAACACAAGGTTGGATGCCTAAAGTAAAAATAGATGGTGAAAGTTTTTCTTTCTTAAGAATTGATAAAACTCTTCCAAGTGTTTACATGGTTATAACAACTGCGGAAAAATTAACAACACCTCTTGCAATGATTGTCATTGGAACTATTTTGGGTGAAGCACATATTAAAGAAGCTTTAACTGACAAAGTTTCGTGGATCATTGCCATTGCAAAGACATTGATTATTCCTTTACTTTCATTATGTCTTGTTGTGGCATTACAAGCAATTCATGTGGTTCATTTTAATGAATATGATGTTTCCGTCATTGTTATTGGAATGGGTGCTCCCCTTTCAGCTGTGGTAAGTACTTATTGTTCAACATTTAACAATGAAATGGAATTAGCTAGTCGTGTATGCTTTATTTCCACACTTCTTTGTATTATTACTTATCCTTTGTTATTTGTTTGCGTACATTTAATATTACAACTATCTATATTTGTTTAAGAAAGCCTCAAGAATTCCTTGAGGTTTTTCTAATCTTAATATTTTTTGATAGCTTCTAATAATGCATTTGAAAATACATGACTTACATATCCTAATTCATTTTGAATATATTCTGCTTCTTTTCGATATTCTATCGTTCTTTCTTTACTCCATGTCGATACTTTACCAGAAAGATTAAATATTCTATCTGCCATTTTTACCATAGCAATTTCTTTTGGGCATTGTTTGATTCTTTCAATGCAATCTTTCATTTGTTCTTTGTACTTTATTTTAGGATTTTTACTTAATGCCAATACACCTTTCGCAATATCTTCATTAAATGAAGATTTTATTTCTTCATATGTTGTAGCTGTATCTTCTAGGGTATCGTGAAGTAAAGCACAACAAACTAACAAATTCCAATTGATTTCTTTTCCATCTAATAATGCATATTTAATGGCATTTAAGGTAACACCAATAAAATGAGCTGTATAAGGGATATATTTTGGATCTTTCATGGTTTGCCCATCATGTTTTTTTATGGCAAAAAACAACGCCCCTTTAACAATTACATCATCCCATAACTCTATATGACTCATATTTTTACTCCTTATATCTTTATGATAATTATATTCCATTTAATAAATATGTGATTTCAATGTTGATTTATCATTTTTTATTCATAAATAAATCTGCAAAATTTTTGTCAATAACATATGAAAATTTCTTGCTTTTTCTAGGTCACTGTGTTATAATAATTGTACTTGATTATGCACCCTTAGCTCAGTTGGTAGAGCAATTGACTCTTAATCAATGGGTCTAGGGTTCGAGTCCCTAAGGGTGTACCATCTTGTAATAATCCGAACTTTGTAGTGTTTGCCTACGACAAGTTCGGATTTATTATTTTCTTCAAGAAATAAAAATAACGGCGGAAAAAATTTTAGTATTTCACTTTGAAGTAATCGAGCCAGACTTTGAATTTGTTCTGCGCAGCAAGGCAGGTGTCGCGCAAATATCCGCGCTCACTTTTCCATTCTTTCAAGCCGCGGTAGTAAAACAGTTTCAATTCCTCATCGATGATGAGCGGCACGATATTGTATTTCAGGCATTCTTTAAAGAGGAGAAGCCGCCCTATCCTACCATTGCCGCCTTGAAAGGGATGGATACACTCAAAACGATAATGAAAATCCAACAGATCGTCAAAGGACTTGTCTTTGTTTGAATTGTATTCAAAAAGCAGTTCTTTCATCTTTTTGGCAACTTCTTCGGGACTCGCCGTATACATATCCCCGACGGTGTTGGGGAGCCTTTTGTAATCTCCGACCATAAACCATGATTGCCGCGAATCGGTCGTTCCGTTTTTCAGTGTGCGGTGCAGTTCTTTGATAAAAGCCTCCGTGATCGGTTTTTTCGCGCTCTCGATGATGAGGTCGATACACTTGAAATGGTTCGCCGTTTCGACAATATCATCCACTCTTACCGAGCCGCTGTCGATTGCAATCGTGTTCGTCTCAAAAATGTATCGTGTCTGGTCATGAGTAAGGCGGCTGCCCTCGATATGGTTGGAATTATACGTCAATTCGATCTGGACTTTATGATAAATACCGCCCGAAAGTTTCGCGTTTTTCTCGGCAATCAGCACTTCTAACAACGTGGTGGGGGCGGTCGATTTTTTATTGATCCGATCGGGCTTTTGCGCATCCCAAGGAATATTCCACGTCTTTCCCGTCAGAAAAGCACCATCGATTTTCCCGAGCGCACAATAATTTCGAACACTCCGTTCGGACAAATTCCATTTCTTTGCCGTTTCGGTTACGGAAAGATACTTCATTCAAAATCACCTCACGATAAGTATAGCACAAAATCGGCAAAAAAGCAAAGATTATCGCATCTGAGTTTATTGTTTTTTGCCGTTATCGGTAATTGGTATTAGAAACTTTACATTGAGCGTTTACACCTGAACAAAATAAAACAAGAGAAAAGTTACCGTCAAAACACGCAATAAAAAGACAAACATTCAAAACGTAAAAAACGGCTGTTTTTAGCCATTTTGAACGTTATGCTCCCTAAGGGACCGTTGCAAGTTCGATTTTCGTTGGGAGTACCAAATGATGATCCAAACTTTGTTATTCTTATGAATAAAGTTTGGATTTTTTTCAAAAATAACAAAGAACAACATATTTATCTTCGATTTTAAAATCATAAAGTAAAACAAGGTACAGTCTAAAAAAAGCAAACACCTAATTTCACTATGATATTGTTTTAAGATTAAAAACTTCCTATTTAATGAAGTAATGATTTATAATATTCACCAAAGATAGCCATACTTTCTAAAGTTTTGTTTAATTCTTTTCCTAAATCTGTCATTCCATATTCAACATGAGGTGGATTTGTTTTAAAATCATTTCTTAATACAATCCCATCTTTCTCAAGTTCTCTAAGATTTTCTGTTAATACCTTTTGTGATATACCATCTAATGATCTTAATAGTTCATTAAATCGCCAATTTCTTTCCATCAAATTTCTAATAATCAATAATTTCCATTTACTACCAATTAGACTAATTGTTGTTGCAATAGGGCATTCCGGTAAATCACTTTTTCTTCTCATTTTTATCTCCTCGTGTTATTACTCTTATTATATCACAGATTATCTAAAAAAAGATGTAGTTACTTTTAAGTGCGTACTTGTTATCCTAAATGTTCTATGATATGATATTGGTAAAGGAGATGAATCTAATGAAAAATTTTAAAAAAGTTAGTTTAAAAAATTTACCAAGAGAGGAAATGCACGAATCATTAGGTCTTACAGGTGCTGAAATTAGTGTGAATACTTTACCTGCTGGTGGTTGTGTTCCTTTTGTTCACGCCCACAAAAAGAATGAAGAAATTTATTTTATTCTAAGTGGAGAAGGAAAAGTGGTTGTTGATGATGAAGTTGTCACTTTAAAGAAGGGTGATTTTGTCAAAATAGCTCCACAAGCAAGTCGTCAATTCTTTGCTTCTGATCATCAAGAAATTACTTATATGTGTATTCAAGTTAAAGAAAATTCTTTAGAAGAATTTACAGCAAACGATGCTATTCTAAAATAAACAATAAAAATAGATCCTAACAAGAAGATAGTTTTATCCCTTGAAAGGATCTTTTATTTTAGTTGATTATTTATGTTTATTATTTACGATCCACTGCTTGTTGCATTTTAATATCTCTAATATAAGCATGAGAAAGTAATTTGCAATAATGTGAACCATGTGTAAAGCCAAAAACAATGTTCACTTTCGTTTTGTTTTCACTAAAGACGTTACAATAACTCTTTCCATTGATTATAACTTCATACCTACCACCTTCAGTAAGTGAAAGTATCATATGAAATTTTGACCCGACTTGGGCAATAGTTTGATTATTTAGGAAAAACTGTCCTCCTGTTTGTTCAATATGGGCAGAAATAATACCTAATGATATATATAAGAATCCACCTGGATGGGGTTTAATTGTACTTGTATCAACATCACATTCAATAACAAAATCATCTTGTTCACCAATTCTATAATAAACGCCTTCATTCATTTCACTTATATTATATCCATGAAATTCAATATCCTTTTCATTTGTAACAACATGAACCATAGGCTCATTAAACCTTCTTCCACTAGGATGATGTTGAATACGATCAAATTTAGTCCAAGTAACATTACTAAAGGTAACAATTTTAACTTCTTTACCTTGCGGAAGAGTGACTTTTTCTCCAGCACGTTTCAATGCTGAAGCTGAAGGAAGTGAATAATCTAAAGTAAGTTCATGACAATAAATACAATCAAATTGATACTCCATATCCTGTGAACATGGATGATTCTTTTGAGAACATTTACAACCACCTACTACTCTTGATCCACATTTTAAACATGGAAGTAAGGCTTGATTTGTTTCAAATTGATTTTGCCTAATTTCCGAATAAATTAATTCTGCTTCTTCATCAGAAAGGTTTGTAAAATTAACAACATTCCATCTTCCATTTTCTTGTTTAATTTCTAAAGCAAAGTGTTGCTTATATTTTTTACAATAAGCTTTAATGATTTTTGTGTTTTCCATAATCTCTCCATCCATTTTTCTAACAATATTTTGTTGTACTTTCTATTAAGTGTACAATATTTTATATATCTTGTCAACATAATGGTGAAATAGCTGAAAATTATTGTTCCTTTGTACGATCATTTCCTAAAAAGAAAACAGCTAAAGTATCTGGTCCAGAATGGCTACCAATAACAGGACCTATATAATGAATAATAATTTCATTATTAGGAAAATGCTGATGAATTTGTTCTTTCATATAATTTGCATCCTCAATACAATCTCCGTGTGAAATATAAAATAACTGTCCATCAGGATGTTCAATAGTTTTTAACATCTGATCAACAATTGCATCAATGGACTGTTTTCTTCCTCGTGTTTTTCCTGTTTGTACGAGTTTTCCATCTAAAGAAACATGTAATAAAGGTTTAACTCTTAAAACAGTTCCTAAAACAGCCATCATAAAGGAAAGTCTTCCACCTCTTCTTAAAAAGTTTAAATCACCGACAGTAAATAAATGATCTACCTTTGTTTTATTTTCTTCAATCCATTGATAAATTTCATGAATTGTTTTTCCACTTTGTTTCATTCTAGCACAATAAGTTACAAGCAATCCTTGTCCCATAGAAGCACATAACGAATCAGCACATAAAATAATTTGGTTTGGATATTTAGTTTGTAATTCATCAGCTACACTTCGACTTGAATTATAACTTCCTGATAATGCGGAAGAAAAAGAAATAGATAAAATATCTTTTCCTTCTTGTAAATATTTTTCAAAACATTCTTCATATCTTCCTTCAACAATCTGTGATGTGACAGCTTTTTTTCCATTCCTTAACAATTGGTAAAAATCACTATTTTTAATTTCTCTTTCATCTAAATAATTATAATAATCTTTTCCTTCAATTGTTGCCACCATCGGTATGACTTCTACTTCTAATTCTTTTACAATTTCATCTGATAAGTCACAACATGAATCTGTGATAATGATAAATTCGTTCATTGTATTCCCCTTTTATTTACATTTTATGTTTACTCTTAATGTTTTATGTATTATAATAGTTGATGTTCTATAACCTTACATAGTTTGCAAAACTATTATACAACGTTTTGTAAATAAAGTCAATAGTTTTAAAAAACTATTGACTTTAAAAAGGAATATGATATAATATCATATAGAATCGATAAAAACAAATGGGGTGAATCTATGAACCAAAATTTAAATGAATTAAAAAATTGGTTAAAAGAATTGAGCCAATTTGAATTTCCAAAATGGAATGAGCTACCTGAACTTGCTTTATATATGGATCAAGTAATGACTTACCTTGAAAATAAGTTAGAACCTTTAAATATTGAGGGACAAGAAAATTTGATTACAACTTGGATGATTAATAATTATGTTAAAGGGGATGTCGTTCCAAATCCAGTACAAAAAAAATATTCAAAGGAACACCTTAGTAAAATCTTAGTCATTTGTGCTATGAAACAAGTTTTATCCATTGGAGACATTCGAATCTTATTTAAACTTTTGGAACAATATGATGAAAGAAGTAAAGATTTGTATACTTCTTTTCAATCTGTACAAGCTTCATCCATGTCAAATATAGCTTCTGAAACCTTAAAACAATTAGAGACTATTGACAATCCTAAAGAACTAGAAAAGAAGTTAATTTATTCAGCTTTAACATTGGCTATCGAAGCTGAAGTGGAAAAAATTATTGCTAACAAAATTTTATCTCTTTTGAATGTTGATGAAAAAGAAAATAAGAAAGAAAAACAAGAAGAAGAAAAGAAAAAGAAAGAAAAAGAAAAAAAGGAAAAAGAAAATAAAAAAGCCCAACAAGAGGAAGAAAAGAAAAAGAAAGAAAGAGTAAAAGAGGAAGAAAAGATTCAAAAAGAACTTGTGAAAATTATTCGAGAAGGAAAACAAAAATTGACTGAATAAGAAGAATTAAATCTATTTTGATTCTTCTTTTTTTATATCAACCTCTATTCTTGTATGATTAATAAGCTACGCCCTTTTTTGAAAAAGTAAATTTCTTAAAAAATGTTACTTAAAATATAAAAAATATAGAATGATTTTATTTGACCATACTTTTTACATTAACATTAACTTTATGATATATATTAAATATGTTATTTATTAATTGTTTAATTTATCTAATTCATAAAATTCATTATTGAAGAAAATGTATGACCCCTCATGATCATTCATTGCAATTTCTAATAAAATTTGATTGTTGCTATTATCCCCTTTACCACTAAAAGTTAAATCATTTATGATAATAAAATGAACAAATTCAGTAATTTGCTCATTATTAAAGATCATTTTATTTTTTTCTTCAATATTATTAAACAAGTGTTTATATGTTCCAATTAATTCATAATGTTTTTTTAGATTATGTAATTCGTTAATAATATTTTTATTCTTTTTAATTATAAAAACATCACCTGCATATCTTTCTATATCGCTAGAAAATATCTTTAATATCTCTATGGTTTTACTAATTTTATCATTTTCAGTTTTAAATAACGAATCATCCAAGAAAATTCATATCCCTTTAACAGTTTTATATCTAGTTTTTATAAATTTAACTTTTTTCATTAAACCCCTCCTAGAATTTCAAGAAATTCATATCCGTAGATAAATAAAAAATTTTTCTCATATAATAATTTTTGCATCATTATCAATAAATCATCGTTGTTAAATGATTTCAATATCTTTTTTATTAAAATATTCATTTATCTCAGTTATCAATGAAATAATTAAAATTTATATCCTATTTTTTAGATTTTTTGAATTACTTTAATCATTTTATAATTTTTAAAATAATTAAATTTATATATTTCACTGATCTTAATTTTATCATTGATAATTATTATAGTAAAAGCAACAATTTCACATAGAAATGTAAATATATATCCCATTATTGTAAACAAATATAGATTATGAATTTCTTTTTTATTCAATCATCTTCTAAAGTAATTATTTAGTTGGTTTTCCTAAAATATAACAACCTAGCTGATTCATGATTTCAATTGTAAATATTTATTTTATAATTATTTTGTCAGTAGTGTTCTTAATAAGTCTATATTATTCACAATAAAAAAGGGACTTTTTATACCATGGTTCTGATATAAATCGTCCCTAAAAATTTAATATAGAATTAGTTAGAATTATAAAATGATTTCTCCATAACAGTTTCCAACAAATCCAGCATTAGATTCATCTGTATCGATGTGCATTGCTAATTTAAAATCTGGACGAACACGAACAACAACATCACCAAAAATTAAACTTCTATAATCATTTGTTATTTTTACGCTAACAATTTGTTTATCTTTTAATCCCAATGCTTTTGCATCTTCTGGTGTTGCATGAATGTGACGTTTAGCAACAATGACTCCCTCTTTTAACTCCACTTCGCCACAGGGTCCAACGAGTTTACAACCTGGAGTTCCTTGAATATCTCCTGATTCACGAATTGCAATGTCAACACCTAAAGTACGTGCATCTGTTGCTGATACTTCTACTTGATTTGCACTACGACAAGGTCCTAAAATAGATACATTGGCAATTGATTTTTTTGGTCCAACAATTTCAACCCTTTGTTCTGAAGCAAATTGACCTGGTTGGGACAACATTTTTTTCACAGTTAATTCAGCGTTCTCACCAAAAAGAATTTTTAAAGTTTCTTTGGTTACATGAACGTGTCTAGCAGATGTTTCAACTAAAACTTTATTTTCCATTTTTATCTCTCCTCTAATGTTTATTATACTACTATCTTTTGAATTTTTAAAGTACTTTCTTTATTTTGTATCATTTCTTGCAACTGAAAGCATTAATTTAATTCGATTTTCTTGATTTACCTTGGTTGCGGAAGGGTCGTAATCAATCGGAACAATATTCGCATTCGGCTCAATTTCCTTAATTTTTCGAATCATTCCTTTTCCAACAATATGATTTGGTAGACATCCAAAAGGTTGTGTACAAATAATATTTGGAAATCCCTCTTCACATAAAACTGCCATTTCCGCAGTGAGTAACCAACCTTCTCCCATAATAGCACCTAATCCAATAATCTTTTTTGCTGTTTCTTTAGTATGAGTAAAAGGCATCATTGGTTCAAACTTTTTTTCTTGATCAATGGCTTTAATCATGACTTTTTCCATTTTTAACACGTAACGATACAATAATCGAATGATCCAATGCTTTATAGAACTTCCACCATATAATTCAATAGCATCCATACGAGCACTAATACTATAAAGTACAAATCCCATAATTCCAGGAACACGAATTTCACACCCTTCATCCAATAAAAATTGTTCCAAATTGTTGTTTCCAACGGAAGAGTATTTCACAAATATTTCGCCAACAACTCCGACCTTGATTTTATTTCTTTGTTCTGTCTCAATCGTAGCTAAATCATGGGCAATTTGTTTTGTATATTTTTTCATGGAATGAATGGATAAAGCATGTCCATGATTGATCTCATGGCTTAATTTTGTAACCCATTTTTCAATCACATCATCTGTTTTTCCGGTTTCTTTTTCGTAAGGTCTAATTTGATTTCCTAAAAACATCAATAAATCTCCATAGACAAGACCTGCAACCATACGACGAATCATTTTTAAATCAACATGAATGTGATTTTCTTTTTCTAAATGTGCTAAATTCAATGATAAAACTGAAACTTTTTCGTATCCTGCACGATCTAAAGCTTTTCTAAGTAGTTTCAAATAATTAGATGCTCTACATCCTCCACCTGTTTGCGTCAAAACAACAGCAGTTGTTTCAGGATCATAGTTTTTAGTCTTTAAAGCATCTAAAACTTGTCCAATGACAACTAATGCAGGATAACAAGTATCGTTATGTACATAACGAAGTCCTTCTTGGATTAAGTTATTACTTGAATTGGTTAATACATCTACTTGATATCCCATGTGTCTGAAAATATTTCTAAACAATTCAAAGTGAATGGGTGCCATATTCGGAACTAAAATATGTTTAAATCTCTTACTTTTATCTTTTGCCATTTCGTTCACCTATTGCACTTAATAAACTACGCAATCTAATTTTAGCGGCACCCAAATTCGTAATTTCATCAATCTTAATTTGTGTATATATTTTATCCTTTTTTTCTAAAATAGATTTTACTTCATCTGTTGTGACGGCATCTAATCCACATCCAAAGGAAACCAGTTGAATTAAATTCATGTCATCATAATCTAAGCAATAATAAGCAGCTGCATATAATCTGGCATGATATGTCCATTGATTAATGACTGTTGTTGGATGTTTTTGGCTTCTTCTTGCAATGGAATCTTCACATACAACAGATGCTCCTAAATTCACAATTAATTTATCAATTTCATGATCAACTTTAGGATCTAAATGATAAGGTCTACCTGCCAATACAATAATTTGTCTATTTTCTTGTCTTGACCTTTCAATAATTTTATCTACTTCTTGATCGACTAAATAGTGGTAATTTTGATAAGCTTCTTTCCCAGCAGCAATGGCTTTCTTTAATTCTTTTAAAGTAATATCTTTAAAATATTGGTTTAATACTTGTAAGAATTTTTTTGGAAATTGTTTATTACTAATTCCAATATAATCATGAATGAATTTCTTGTCTCTTAATCTTTTCACATTCACTTGAATTACTTCTGGGTAATAGGCGACAACTGGGCAATTGTAATGATTATCTCCCAAATGTTCATCTAAATTATACGTCATGGATGGATAAAATAGTGCATCTATGGGTTGTTCTAATAAACTTTCAATGTGCCCATGAACTAATTTTGCTGGATAACAAACGGTATCAGAAGGAATGGTTTTTTGTCCTTTGATGTAAAGAGCTTGGGTTGAAAAACCTGTTGTTACTACTTTAAATCCCAAATGGGTAAATAAAGTATACCAAAATGGTAATAAATCATACATATTTAATACCAAGGGAATTCCAATAACTCCTCTTTTAGTATTTGTATCTTCTTTTGATTGATATTGCGATAATAGTTTTCTTTTATATTGAAAAATATTATATTCATCTTGACTTGATTTATTGGTTACGGGTTTGTCACATCGATTTCCCTGGATGTATTTTCTTCCATTTTCAAATCGATGAATGGTTAATGAACAATGATTGGTACATCCTTGACACTGTGTATCAATAATATCCATTTTCATTTGTTCAATTTGCTTTAAATTTAATAAAGTAGACTCTTGAACTGGATGGCGTTTTGCATATAAAGCAGCTCCATACGCTCCCATTAATCCAGCAATATTTGGACGAATGACATCTAAACCCAACTCTTTTTCAAAAGCTCTTAAGACAGCATCATTATAAAAAGTTCCACCTTGTACAACAATGTTTTTCCCTAATTGATCTGGAGTTGTTCGTATCACTTTATATAAAGCATTTTTAACAACACTGATCGAAAGTCCTGCGGAAATATTTTCAATTGATGCACCATCTTTTTGTGCTTGTTTTACCAGTGAATTCATGAAAACAGTACATCTAGAACCTAAATCAACAGGTTTATCTGCATATAACCCTAGTTTAGCAAACTCCGCCATTTCATATCCTAGAGCATTGGCAAAAGTTTGAAGGAAAGATCCACATCCCGATGAACAAGCTTCATTCAAAAAGATATGATCAATATACCCATTTTTAATCTTAAAACATTTGATATCTTGGCCACCAATATCAATAATAAAATCAACATCTTTGATAAAATAACTTGCACTGGTATAATGAGCTATCGTTTCCACAACGCCCCAATCAATATTTAAAGCCGCTTTTAATAATTCTTCACCGTATCCTGTTACAGCACTCGATACAATGTGAATGTTAGGATAATCTTTATATAGATGTTTTAAAAAGGTAGTTACAAAAGAAATTGCTTGTCCATTATTGGGTTGATAATCTGTATATAATAAACGATTTTCTTCATCAATTAAAACAATCTTAAGGGTTGTTGAACCAGCGTCAATACCTAAATAAGCATTTCCTTCATAGGTTTCTATTGGGCGACTTAAAACAACATGTTGCTCATGACGTTTTTTAAATACTTCATATTCTTCCACATTCGAAAACAAACCATCAATACATTGATAAGTACTTGTTTTTTGATATTGTTTTAATAAATGAATGACATCTTCTAATTCAGTTTCTCTAGGATCTAATAAAGCTGCTCCAATAGCAACATAGTATAAAGAATTTTCAGGACACATTCCTTGAATCGAAAGAGTTTCATCAAAACATTTACGAAGTTCTGAATTAAAAGTTAAAGGTCCGCCTAAATAAATAACTTTTCCTTTGATTTCTCTTCCTTGAGATAATCCTCCAATAGTTTGATTGGCAACGGCATAAAAAATACTTTTTGCTAAATCTTCTTTTTTTGCTCCTTGATTGATTAAAGGTTGAATATCACTTTTCGCAAACACTCCACAACGAGAAGCAATCGTATACATTTTTTCATATTTCTTTGCATATTCATTGACTTCAGATCCATCGATATGTAAAAGGAGTGCCATTTGGTCAATAAATGCTCCTGTACCGCCGGCACATGAACCATTCATACGCACTTCAAGTCCAGAAGAAAGGAAAATGATTTTTGCGTCTTCCCCACCAAGTTCAATAATCACATCTGGATGATCTAATAATTGATCAGCAGCTATTTTTTCACTATATACTTCTTGAACAAAATGAACATTACAATATTTTGCAAGCCCCATTCCTGCTGATCCAGAAATAGATAATTTACATATTGGATACTTTTGTTGCAAAAAAGTTAATATTTCAATAGCTTTATTTGTAATTAAAGACATGTGTCTAGCATAATCTTTTTCTACGATTTCATTCTTTTCATTCATAACAACATATTTAATTGTTGTTGAACCAATATCTAATCCAATCTTAACCATATAGAATCCTCATTATACAAATATATGTTATATATAATACCACTTTTTTCGACAAAAATCAATGTTTAAAAGTTCTGTGTTTATATTTTTCTTTACATAAGATAAATGAAAAAGTAAAATTTGATTCTTGATTTTATCTTACTTAAAAACAATAATTTAAAAAAATTGTGCTCATGGTGTTTTTTAGACACAAAAGCACAAAATTTCATGTTTTTATACATATATAATTTTTAGTGAAATTTTAAGTTTACAGTACATTTCCAATAAATCTTAAAATGTTTAAAAAAGAAATTCATCTTAAATATATTGAATATTTAAACTTTTATTATATTTCATTATTATCCCAAATATTGATATCTGTTAAATAATCATATAAGTACATTCTAAATAAATATATTTCTTCTTGATATTTTATTTCTATACCCTTTGATGGTCTCATGTAATCTTTACGTAATCTCTCTTGAACATAAATTTTAAAATAGTTATCACCTTGAGAATTTGTATCTCCTTTTGAAAGTTTATCTTTCATCTTTTCATAGTATGAATAATATGTTTTTCCTGTGCCT
>CANQVW010000005.1 GCA_947627395.1 uncultured Bacilli bacterium
GGATCTGTTCTTCTTCTAAATAGCGAAGAACACCAATATAAGATAATCCTTTTATTCCTCCTCCTTGAAAAACAAGATTTACTGGTTGCATCTTTTTTCACCCAATTCATTATAATCTTATCTCTTCTTGATAAGAACAAAATATGAATAATATCTACTTTTTTATTTTCCCTATTCTTTTAAAAAAGAATAGCTTTTAAAGCTACTCCTTTTTAAATGTTATTTTATTCACCACGAATTTGTTTGTAAATTTTATCTCTTTGCTTTTTTCCTTGAACTACTTCAATAATTGCAAGTGCAAAATCAATAGAATAATACATGGATTTAGCTGTAATAAAAGGTAAGGAAATAACAACTCCATCGAGTGTTTTGTTTCCTTCTGTGATGGTTTCTTCACATCCTGGAAAACAAGTATAAGAATGATTTTTAAAATATCCTCTCTTACCTATAAGTAATGGTGCTGCACAGATGCTACAAATCAGTTTCTTTTGTTCAACGAATTCATCAATTAATTGATCAATTCTAATGTCATGATTCAAAGTTTCTTTTACAGCTCTTCCACCAGGAAGAATTAAGAAATCAAAGGAAGATAAAGATATATCCTTTAAAAGAACAGGTAATGTGAGTTCATGTCCTGATTGAGTGATAATATTTTTTTGATCTAATCCGCAACAAACAACTTCAACTCCACTTCTTCTTAGAACATCTACTGTTGCTAACCCTTCAACATCTTCAAATCCTGATACCATGATAATTAATGCTTTCATGAATTTATTCTCCTTTCAATTCTTTTAATTTTTTCATATCAAATGTTTTGATGATTTCTAAAGCCATGTCTTTTACGGCTTTCATGTCATCAACATGAATCATAGATGCAGTGGTATGAATGTATCTACCTGGAAGTCCAAGAGTTGTTGATAAAGTTCCTTTGCCTGCATACTGTGAAGCCGCTGCATCTGTTCCACCTAAAGACAAAAATTCTTGATGAGGAATTTTCTTTTGATTTGCAAGTTCTAAGAAATAGGAATGTAAGGATGGATTCATTATACATCTTGGATCATAATATCGTACTAAGAATCCTTTTCCTAATGCACTTGAAGATTTTCCTTGTACTTTCATAAAATCTGTTGCTGGAGATACATCAATCGCAATAAATAAGTCTGGTTGTATCATTTGGGATGCTACTGTTGCTCCACGTAAACCAACTTCTTCTTGAACAGTTGCTCCACAGATGACTGTATTTGGGTGCTTAATGTTTTGTAGTTCTTTCATGATTTCTAAACACATTCCAACACCAAAACGATCATCCCAAGCTTTGGATACAATCTTTTTATGATCTTCAGTAAAATAGAATGAATTACAAGAAACCACTTGTTGACCAATAGATACACCCATTTTTTGAGCATGTTCTTTAGAATCAGCACCGATATCTAATACTAAATCTTCCATGGTAATACTTTTCTTTTCTTGTCCTCTCGTTAAATGAGGAGGGATAGCACCAATAACACCACGAATAGTTTTATTTTCTTCAATCACAATTTCCATGTTTTGCGAAAGATATACTTCAGGATTAATGCCCCCAATTGGTTGAAGTTCAATCATTCCTTGAGGAGTAATCCCAACCACCATAAAACCAACTTCATCCATATGTCCAGCGAACATAATAGTGGGTCCGTCTCCTTTTTTAACACCAAAGATTCCCCCTAATTTATCTTGAATGATTTCATCACTATATGGTTCTAATTTAGAACGTACAAACTTTTTGATGGTGGATTCATGTCCTGCAATACCCGGCATTTGCAATAATGTTTCATATAATTCATATTTTTTCATTTTTAACCTCGATAAAATAAATTGGATTTCCCTTTTGAATAAATTTATCTTCATATTCTGTTGTGATAACATCCTCTTCATCTTCGTGTAAATTTAAACTAATCTTTGAAATCATAAAGCCAGCATGAACAAATTCTAATAAACTATATTCAAATAAATGTCTATTATCTGTTTTCATTTCAATGGCTTTATTTTGTTTAAGTCTACTTTTGTAAGAAGATAAAAGGGTTTGATTGGTTAATCTTCTTTTTGCATGACGTGTTTTAGGCCAAGGGTCACTAAAATTTAAATAGATTCCATCTAACTCATTTTCTTCAAAATATTGATCTAATAAAAAAGCATCCACTGGTAAAAAAATGACATTTGGAAGTTCATTTTCCTCCATTTTTTGAACAGCACGAATTAAAACACTTTGTTCTTTTTCGATTCCTATATAGTTTATATTGGGATTTCTTCTTGCTAATTCTAAAATGAAGTTTCCTTTTCCCATTCCTATTTCTAAGAAAATAGGAGAATCATTTTGAAATACTTCTTTCCACTTCCCACAAAATTCTTCTGGATGAAATAAAACATATTTTGGATGTTGATGTAATATTTCTTCAGCTTGTTTTATTTTTCTTAATCTCATATTACTTTCCTAATTCTAGAATTGCGGAAGCATAGATGGCCATGGATTTCAAGAAATCAGAGATAAGAATATATTCATCCACTTGATGAACAACATCTTCACGATTTGGAAACATTGGGCCAAAGGCAACTGCTTTGGCAAGTGATCTTGCATAAGTTCCACCCCCTATGGTCATCATAGGTGTTTGGGTATCTTGCGTATATTGGATATACGCTTGATGCAAGATATGAACCTCAGGATCATTTGGATTGACATAGTGAGGTTTGCTATCACTGATTACTTCCAGGTGAATATGATAAGGTTGAGCTAATTTCTTAATTTTTTCAAGATTTTCTTTTACATTCCAATGGATTGGGTATCTTAAGTTGATGCCAATTTTACCCTGTTCTTTTTTTAGATCAAAGACAGCAACATTCATGGTCAATTCTTTCATTTCCGGATCATAAAAATCAATTCCTAAATCTTTCCCACGATCATTCATTAAATATTTTTCGGTAAATTCTAATAAAGGATGATGGGCAATTTGGTTACAAAATGTTGCTAAACGTAGAGCAGCATTTTCTCCTTTTTCTGGTTGCATTCCGTGTGCTCTTTTTCCATACATAATGATTTGATTTTGATTCATTTCTCCACGATAATGATGTTCTTTGATATAGGATTCATAAAGGGAAGATTTTTCTTTCAACACAACTGTCGCTTTTTCAGGAACAACATTATAACGATCCCCTGAAGTAAAAGATAGGATATTATTTTCTTCATATTGTGCTGTTAAATCAAAGGATAAAATTCCTTTTTCACCATAAATTAATGGAAAATCAGCATCAGGTGAAAAAGCAAAATCAGGTGTTTTTTCAACTTCTAAATAACGTTTAATTCCTCTTGAAGACGTTTCTTCATCCGTACCTAAAATCAAACGAATTTTTTTGTGTAAAACAATTCCCGCATCTTTAATAGCTTTCATTGCATAAAGACTACTAATGACAGCTCCTTTATCATCTAAGGCTCCTCTTGCATACAATTTATCTTGAATCAGGGTGGGTTCAAAAGGAGGATTTGTCCAACCTTCTCCTGCTGGGACAACATCTAAATGAGCTAAGATGCCAATCACTTCATCTCCTTCTCCAAATTCAATATGTCCTGCAACATGGTCAACATCTTTAACTTTAAATCCCATTTTTTTACCTAAGTTTAAGACATATTCCAAAGCTTTTACTAAATTTTCTCCAAAGGGTGCTTCAGATACTTCTGGTTGTTCGACTAGAACTGTATTAATACGAAGTAACCCTTCTAAATCCTTCAACATTTCTTCTCGATGCTCATTTGCATATTTTTCAAAATTCATATTGATACTCCTTTTTTACATTTCTATTTTACCATATTTTTCCCAATTTGTCATCGGTTATGTTGATTAAGTTTTTTATTTATGATTATTTTAAGATCATCTAAACCATCAGTAATATTTGCTAGATATTATAAAATCCCTGATCATCTGTCTCTTGTTTTCTTTCACATGCAACTGCCTCTTTGTTTAAATATAACATCATCTATTTTATTTTTTGTATCATTTCATGATAAATGGAAATACTAATTTTATAGTTCATATAAGGAGGATTCATATGAATTTAAATATTCGTCAAGCTGTTCAAAAGAATTTATGTGGTTTAGATGGCTCATCTATTCGCTCAACTATTGAAGATGCAATTCAAACACAAGAGGACAAAGTTTTGCCTGGATTAGGAGTAATGTTTGAAGCATTATGGAAAAGAGCAACTGAACAAGATAGACAAGTGATTTTAAATTATTTATCATCTGAATTTAAATAAGAAAAAGCGATACATTTCCATTTGAGTAGAATGTATCGTTTTTATATTCTATTTCACATATCGAATAAAATCAACCTTTTCTAACTTTAAAAATTCATTTGCTATTTTTTCTGGTTTAAAACCATACGCTTCAATCACGACTGGACCCGGAGCACTTTTACCAAATTTTTGAATGCCATAAACGGCACCAAAGCATCCAACAAATGAATAGTAATGAGCAGCCTCACTCATTTCAATTGCCATTTTACGTGATACGTAACTTGGCAAGATTTCTTCTTGATATTCTTTGGATTGTTGTTGGAATAAATAAATGGAAGGCATGGAAACTACGCGAATGTGATATCCTTTGTTTTCTAGGATTTCTTTTGTCTTTAAAGCGACAATCACTTCAGATCCAGATGCAATCAAAATACCATCTAAAGTTTTATCATTTTCCTTGGAAACAATATAAGCTCCTTTAGAAACGTTGGTCTTTTCTTTTTCAATAATAGTTGGTAAATTTTGTCTGGATAATACCAAAACAGTTGGTGTTGTTTTACTTTGCATTGCTATGATATAAGCTTCTCTTGTTTCATTGGCATCACATGGACGTATGACATTCACATTTGGAATGGAGCGAAGCATTGTTAAATGTTCAATAGGGTGATGGGTTGGACCATCTTCTCCCACAGCAATCGAATCATGTGAAAAAATATAAATGACAGGCAACTTACTTAAAGCTGACATACGAACAGCAGGTTTTAAATAATCTGAGAAAGCAAAGAAGCTAGAACAAAATGGTCTTAATTGGTGTAATGCCATTCCATTACATATGGCTGCCATGGCATGTTCTCGAACACCAAAACAAATGTTTCTACCTAAACGATTTTCTTTCGTGAACATTTCTCCTTCACATTGTGCCATGGTACTACTTGCAAGATCTGCTGATCCTCCAATCAACCCTAAATGATGTTGACTGATTTCTTTTAATAATATTCCTCCTGATTTTCTTGTAGGTTGATTACAATCTAAAGAAAAGTAAGTTAAAATTTGATCATATGGAATTGTGAAATCATCCTTCATTACATGATTAAACTCTTCTTTTTGTTCCTTTGGGCAAAGTTCAAGATTTTCTAGCCATTTTTGATAAGATGCATTTCCTCTTTTTTGGAAAGTTTGTTGATAAAAGGCATAAACTTCTTTTGGAATATCAAAGGCATTTCCGCCAAAGGTTTCTCTCATTTCCAATACTTCATCATGTGGTAAAGGGGCACCATGTACTTTAGCTGTTCCTTCATTTTTTCTTCCATAACCAATAATGGTTTTAATTTCAATCATCGTTGGTTTATGATTTTTTTGCGCTTTTAAAATGGCCTTTTCAATCGAATCACAATCATTTCCATCTTTTACCAAATCATAATCCCATCCCATGGATTCATATTTTTCTTTTGAATTTTCTGAATTACATGCATCTACTGGGCCATCTAACTGAATATCATTGGAATCATATAAGACAATCAGTTTAGATAATCCTAAATGGCCTGCTAGAGAAAAAGCTTCTTGGCTTAATCCTTCTTGAATATCCCCATCACCACAAAGTACATATGTATAATGATCAATGATATTGGGATATTTGGCACGTAAATATTCTTCAGCTAAAGCAAGTCCTACTCCTTGAGCAACTCCTTGTCCTAAGGGTCCTGTGGTTGCATCAATTCCTGGAGTAACTCCATATTCTGGATGACCTGGTGTAATACTTCCAAAACTACGAAAACTTTTTAAATCATCTGTTGTTATTTTATATCCACATAAATGTAATATTGTATAAATTAATGCGGAACCATGACCTGCAGATAAAACAAAGCGGTCACGATTGTACCATTGATTATTTTCTGGTGTTGCTTGAATGATTCTTGTATATAAAGTATGTAAAATAGCAGCCGCACCAATGGCCATTCCTGGATGTCCTGATTTTGCTTTGTCGATTTCTTCGGCACAAAGCATTCGAATGGAATTAATGCTCAATTCATCTATGGTACTATTTTTCTTCTTTTCCATTGATTTCCTCCATTAAGATTTGATAAACTTTATCTGGCTCCTGATAAGAACATTTAACCTGATTCCCAACTAAGTAAACACTATTTGCTCCTAGTGATTTTAATTTTTCCGGATTCACTTTTTCAATGTCTTTGACTTCGACTGTAACACGTGACATTTCCATCGTTACATGAAGAATATTCTCTTCACCATAAGCCATTAGGAATTGATTTTTTGTTTCTTTATTTTTATCTTTTGCAAGAGGATCCCCTTTATATTGACGCATAACCTTAATTTTTTTCACTAAGGCAATGATAAAAGCTACGATTGCTAAAAGTAAAATCGGTACAACCGTACAAAGTACAATAATCACATCTGATATTTTTGCTCCAATGAACATAATTTGCCACTTCCATTTCTTATATGTTAATTTATTATACCACACTTATTTTATTTTTCATATATGAAAAAAAGAAAAACGTTCACAAATTTTATTTTTTGATGTATAATAAATCAAAGTGAGGAAAAAAATGATTGAAATTAAAGAATGTATTTATAAGAATGAACTGATTGATGCTTATAAAATTCGTAAAAAAGTTTTTATTGATGAACAACATGTATCCTATGAAGATGAATTTGATTTAATAGATGATCATTGTGATATCTACATTGCTTATTTGGAGGATAAAGCCATTGGTACACTTCGAGTGAAAAGCATTCCTGAAGGAATTAAATTGCAAAGAGTTTGTGTATTAAAAGAATATCGTATGAAGCATATTGCATCCTTATTGATAGAACATGTTTTTAAGAAATATCCTCATTCGATATTTATGGTTGATGCACAATTACAGGCGATTCCATTTTATCAAAAATTAGGATTTGAAGAACAAGGAGATATTTTCTTAGATGCCAATATAGAACATAAAAAAATGTATAAAAAATAAACTCTACTCAAATATAAAGTAGAGTTTTTTGAAAAAGAAATTTATGTTTTTAACTATACCATTTTCCTTTTCATTCATATATTAGGATGAGAGGAGGTGAAAAGATGGCTTGTGAAAGAATGAATTCAACTTCTTCAACAAGAAATACAAATTATATTTTAGATTCTATTAAACGTATCGACCAATTACAAAAAGAAGTTTTATTAGAAAATACAACCACAGGATGCGATGGTCCATTAATTAGTCGTTTATATGATACTAAACCTGTTTCCTTTGGTTTATGTAATGGAAATAGACTTTCCGCATATGTAGGTTATACTGGCGGTACTACAGAATTGTTTAGAATTGAGGAAGTTCGTGGAACAGATGTTGTTCTTCGTCTTTTAGTCAATACGGAAGGAACAATTACATGTACTGAATATACTTGTATTTTGGATACAAATTGTTGCTGCAGTATGCAATGCTTTGAACCAGTTAACTGTGGTATATTAGATATCTAAATACGAATAATCATGATTTCTTGAATTTGTGACAAAGGGATGGTTATCTTTTGACTATCTTTGATACAAAATAATATCTCATCTTCTAATTGATAAGGGATTACTTCAATGGTTTGATTGTTTTTTCGAATCAATTTTAAAACAATGGGGTGTCCCTTTTCATACATTTTAATAGACCTTTGTAATTTAATGAAATTTTTACTTTCCTCTTTATTCGGTTTTTTCATATGTTTATTTGGAAAACGACTATCGTACACTTCTTGATTCTTCGCTTGTAACTTAGATATATTTTTAGTAGATTGAATAAACATCAAAGGTCCTTGATCTGTTTGGTTTTTATTCATAAAAAATCACCCACTATTATATATGTAGTGAGTGGTTTTTTTATTTATAAATTTGATAATAGATTTCTTTTAATCCTTCTATTAGAAGAAATTCGTCATAAATACAAGATTTGCAAAAAGGAGCAATATATTTAGAAACTCCTCCTGTTAGAATGGTTTTAATATTTTCTTCCTTCATTTCTTTTTTAATTTTTTCAACCATTCCATCAACAACACAACTCGATGCATAAATCATCCCACTTTGAATAGATTCTTCTGTATTTTTACCGATGACATGTTTTGGAACACTTAGTTTTGTGGATTCAAGTAAAGAGGTTGATGCAATCAAATTCTGAAATGATTCCACAACGCCAGGATAAATGACGACACCTATGATGTCACTTGATGAATTCACTGCCACGAATGTCGTTGCTGTTCCCATGTCTACAACAATCAATGGAGAGGTATACTTCTTTTGTGCCATGTAGGCACCGACAAGTAAATCAGCACCTAATTGTTTAGGTTGATCAATTAAAATATGCATTCCTAAAGGTAAATCAACATGAACAAAATCAGGACAAACATGTACATATTTTTTAAAAGCTTCCTCCAATATAATATCCAAAGCAGGAACAACACTAGAAATCATAACTCCACGCACATTAAAATCATATTGATTTTCATAAGTCTGTTTTAAATGCCTTATATTTTCTAAAATGAGATGGCCATATTCATCAATGGTTCTAGTCACTTTAGTTTCTAAATGCATCGTATCTAATAAGATATCTTGATTTTGTTCTTTTTGATAAAAACCAAATGCAATGGTTGTATTACCAACATCCACACAAATTAACATATTCTTCATATTGTATAATCTATAGATTATGCAATTTCCTTTCTAAATATTTTATTGTTTTGTACCCTATATCATAAATTTCAAAAAATGAAAAATAATTTGAATCATCAAAAATAAAAAGGAGCTAAGACATCAGTTCTATAACGCTCCTTGATATATTTTTCACAATGTGAACAACGTATTACGTAATACGCATTGCACATTAGGCACGAGATGTATATTCTCCATCAATTGTCGAGACAATGATTTTATCTCCAGCTTCAATAAATAGTGGAACATCTAAAACATACCCTGTTTCAAGTTTTGCTTTCTTTCTTGCGTTCGCTGCTGTATTTCCTTTTACACCTGGATCACATTCTACCACTTCTAATTCCACTTTTTCTTTTAAGTTTACTCCTAAAATTTCACCTTCATAATCAATGATGGTTACTTCAGTTCCTTCTAACATGAAGTTCTTTTCATATTCCAATCTTTCAGATGGAATTTCGATTTGTTCGTAAGTTTCAGTATCCATGAAGACAAAACTATTTCCATCATTATATAAGTATTGCATTGGTTTCTTTTCTATGATGGCTTTTTCAATTTTCAATCCTGATTGAAAGTTAAATTGAGTAATTGCTCCTGTTCTTAAATTTTTGATCTTAGAACTTACAAATGCTTGGCCTTTTCCTGGTTTGACATGTTGGAAATCCATCACTTGATAAATGTTTCCTTCATATTTAATGGTTAAACCCGTTTTAAATTCATTTGTTGAGGTCATTTCTGCCATAATTTATTTCTCCTTTATTGATATATAGTATTATATTACAAAATATTCATTTTGTCAATTGCTTGTTGAAAGGAATTCAAGACCTTGAAATTATTTATAATCCTTCTTAACTTTTCCATTTACATCGATTTATCTAAAATGGTAATATCATAATGTGTTTTAAAAGTTTCATTTGGAGATAAGAATATCAAATTTCTTTTCTTTAAAAAATCATAGTCAGAATCACAAGTATCGGCATGACCAAACCATGGTTCTAAACATACAAACGGAGCATTCGGTCTTGTCCATATGGCTAACATTGGAAAATCTGGATAAGAAAATAAAATACCTTTATGTTCTTTATTGACTAATTTTACCCATTTTGATTGAATAGTTGGGTGAATAATGGCATCAATTTCAAAGTAACTCCATTTTAAAGGAAGTCTTTTTAAATGTCGATAAGGGATGGTTTCATGATAATTCAATGTTCCATTTTCAAGAACTACAGTAGGTGCATCAAAATTTTCTTCTTGCTCAAATTCAATTGCATAATCTTCGAAAGTTTCATTTGGATAAAGTGGACATCTAAATCCAGGATGACCCCCAAAATTAAAAGGCATCTCTTCTTTACTTAAATTGGTAACAGAAAAAGTAGTAATTAATGTTTTTCCTTTTAATTCATAAGTAATATGCACTTCATAATCAAAAGGATAAAGAGCTTTAGTTTCTTCTGTCGATGTTTGAATCAATTCAATTTTATCTTTTCCATGATGTAAAACTTGAAATTCTTGATCTCTTAAGAAACCATGTTGATTCATATGATATTCTTTTTGATGAATAAATGTTTTTAAATCTCTTAATTTTCCAACAATAGGAAACAAAAAAGGAGCAATACGATCCCAATATTCATCTTTTGTTCTAAGATAATTGATTCCATTTTTAGAAACTAACTTTTGTTTTTCAGCTCCATGAGAAGAAATCGTTAATGTAAGTTCTTCATTTTGTATAGTATATTCCATTTTTATATAACAATCCTTTCCTTATAATGCATGTTGATTATATCATTTTTTCTATTTCTTTGCAACGAAAAGAAAAAAAGTGTTAACACTTTTTAAAGAAGAAACAAATAAACATGTCAGTAAATTAAAGTAATATTAGATTCATTCAATATATTTAATGGTATTTTTTTAAAATTAACATGAATTATATTTTGTAAATGTAACAAATTCATTTTTTATTAAATTAATAAAGTGCTATTAATTTTTTTATTGAGCCTTAATAACACTTTTTACATTTTTTAATAGAATTCAATTTATATTATTTTATATCTCCCAATGATAATTGTGATTATTTTGTCTATAATTATATTTTAAAAATGAAATTATTAAGTGAACTCATTTTCTATTCTTTTTTTACATATATTAAAATAATCATCTTCTTTTTCAATTCCAATAAATTTTCTATTTAACCTTTTACAAACAACTCCTGTTGTGCCACTACCTAAAAAAGGATCTAATACTATTTGATTTTCTAATGTAGCTGCTTTTATGATTCTTTCTAATAGACATTCTGGTTTTTGTGTTGGATGATATCCATACTTTTTTTCATTCATTGAAACTGCCGGTAATATCCAAACATCTTCCATTTCTTTGTTTTTTATTTTGTACATCTCTTCATAATTAAATATATGACCATACCCTTTATCAGCCCAAATAATAAATTCATATGAAAATTTAAATTTATTTTTGTAAATTAGTGGTGGTGGATCTGTTTTTTTCCATATAATAATATTAATGATTTTAAATCCAATTTCATCTAAAACCTCTTTAATATCAAATATATTATGGTAAGTTCCACTAATTAATATACTACATTTTTTCTTCAATAGACGATAGCTTTCTTTTATCCAATTTTTTGTAAACTCTTTTGTATCATGATAATTTTTCTTTTTATCCCATTCACCTTTATTGACTGAAACAATTTTTCCACTTGAAATACTTTTACCTCCATTGGATAAAAAATAAGGTGGATCTGCAAATATAACATCAATAAATTCATTTTCCATTTGTCTCATTATTGTAATACAATCTCCATGATATAAAATAAAACACACCTCCTCATCTATATATTAGATAAAAAAGTGTGCATTTTACTTTTTTATTTGAACAAAACTTTTAAAATGCCATTTTCAAGATCATGAATGGAATATAAATTTTCTAAAACATCAAAAGTTTCTTCAAGATTTTTTCTTGCTTTAAACCACCCTTGTCCATCAGTAAACCATATAAATTGAAAACCTTTAATATTTTTTGCTTCAAGGGCAATCATTTTATAACTTCTTGCTGTTTCATTTAATTTAGATCCGCCATCACTATAAAAATTACATTCAATTGCATAAACACAAGAATCCGTTTTAACAACAAAATCAAATCTTTTTGCGCTTTTCCCTTCATTTGAAATAGGTGTCAAATCTAAATTCCATGTTTTTTCAATATCTTTTAAATACATTTCTTTATGATATTCAACGCCTGTTTTCTTTAAATAACTTTCAACTAAATTTTCCATTAAATGACCAATTCTATTTTTTCTTCCATTGGAATCAAGTCCAACTTCTACTCCAGTAACATAATCTATTAAATTATGAATAATATGATTTTGTAATAGTTCAAATAAACCTGTTTGCCTCATGAAATAAACATATTCATCTATACTATAATTGGCATTTTTAAAATTGTATGTTTTACTGCCATTCATATCTTGACAATCTATTTCACTTTCTCTTTTTGCAATCAAAATAGGCAAAGCTTTTAAAACTTCAGGGTAATCCTGAAGTAACTTTTTAAAATCATTTTCAATATCTTTTGAACTAATTAAACTATTCAAAAGATTAAGTTCTATTTTGAGATTATCAACATTCTTATAAACTTTATCGAAATCAACAAAATATTGATAATTTGCAATACTATTTTTAAAATTACTTATCCAATTATTAAATTTTCGCATTATTCACCTCATAACGTTTTTTTGTGATTTCTAAGAATTCTTCAGATATATCAATTCCAATATATTTCCTATTTAGTAATTTACATACTATTCCTGTTGTTCCACTGCCGTTAAATGGATCAAGAACTACATCATTTTCTTTTGTTGACGCTGTAATGATTCTAGTTAATAATTTAATTGGTTTTTGTGTGGGGTGATATCCTTCCTTTTTTTCATTTTTGGGTGTTGTTGGTATTTTCCAAACATCCTCTTCATCTTCAAAATACCAAACATCTTTCATCTGTTTTCCTTCATTTTCTTTTTTCATAGAAGAATAATCAAAATAATGTTTCCCTTTCTTTTTAGCATTTAACTGTTTCCTTGCCCAAATGATTGTTTCGGTTGAATGGGTGAAACATCTACATGCAAGATTGGGAGCTGGATTTGGTTTTTGCCATATGATATTATTTATAATGGAAAATCCTTCCATTTCAAGTGCAACTCCTATGGCATAAATACTATGAAGGGTTGCGGAAATCCAAATAGTCCCATTATCTGTTAAAACATCACGACATAATTTTATCCAATTTCTATGGTATTTGATTTTATCTTCTATAGTCTTAGTTACATCCCATTCCCCTTTGTTGACAGATACTTGTTTTCCGCTTTTACAACTCATTCCACCACTAGATAAAAAATAAGGCGGATCTGCGAAAATCATATCAATTGACTTAAAATCAATTTTCTTTAAAAGTTTAAATGAATCTCCTTTAAGTAAGGTAAAATCAACATTTGTATAATAAATATTATTTTTTGAAACATTCATATTTATCCTCTAATAATTGGTTATAATAACTTCTTCAACATTTCCTCTACCACTAGAATCAGAATTTATCATTCGTTTTGCTTGAACAACATGAATATTAAAATCTTTATATAATTCATTGATATATGCAGTATTATGATTACTTAACATTACATAAATTCCTTTTTTTGATAATGTTTTAAACAAGTCAGCTAATCTTTTTTGATCCTCTTTTGAAAAATTATATTTCGTGTATGATGTAAAAGATTCTTTACCATCTAATGGATCATAGGGGGGATCAAAATAGACAAAATCTCCATTTTTTGCACTTTTCACAGCATCTTCAAAGTCACCTTGAAGAATTGTAATATGGTTATTCATAAAATATTCATGTAACTTTTTAATATTGTCTTTATCATAAGTTTGAACTTTCTTTTTCTTTCCTGATGGAACGTTAAAATATCCATTACTGTTAACTCTATAAAGTCCATTAAAACAACTTTTATTTAAATAGATGGTTCTTGATGCTCTTTTCCAAATAGGTATTGTTTTAAAATCAGATTTTCTGTCTAACTCTCTAATTTCATAATAATATTCTTCGGAATGGTTTTTTTCATGTTCTTCTAAATCATGAATCATGAAATTAAAATTATCATCCGATGCTAAGCAACGATATATGGATAACAATTCTTCATTAACATCATTGATTGTCGCTTCTTTTGGCATTAATTCAAACAACAATGCACCCCCGCCAATGAATGGTTCAAAATATGCATTATATGTTTGAGGCATATATTCGATTAATTTATCAATTAATTGCCTTTTTCCACCAGCCCATTTCACAATTGGTTTTATATTCATATTCATTACTCCTTGTATAAATTTGATTTGTTTATAAATTCATTATTAAAACATTTCTTTTCATCTATTTTAATCATTCAATAATCCACACCATTAATTATTATAGAATGATTATTTTTTTCATAACCCATAATTCATTATTTTAAACCATCTATCTATAACAAAGTTTAACACACAAAATGAATTATGTCAATTGAAAGAATTCTCTATGTTAACACTTTTTTGTGATTTTTCCTACTTGATATTTTTTAAGTATTTTATATTGTACTTAAACACTATATATATAAAATAATATCTATAAAATATGAAAAAAGAAAATACATCACTAAATTTAATGTACAATTAAAGAAAAAAAGTGTATAATTAAATATATCTTATTGATAGGAGTCTATATGAAAATTCTTAAAATTATTCCCCAAGGTTTTTGTCATGGTGTTCTTCGAGCAATTCACCAAATCAATCATGTTCTTGATGAAAATCAATATCAAAAACCTTTATATATGTTAGGTAGTTTGGTTCACAATCGCCATGTTGTTCAATCTTTTGAAGAACGAGGAATAGAGATCATTCATTCTATAGATTCCATTCAAGCAGGAACTATTATCATTACTGCTCATGGATTAAGTGTACAAAAACAAAAAGCAATCAAGGAAAAGGGATTAAACATTATTGATGCTACTTGTGATGAAGTTAAAAAAATTCAAAATCTTGTGCAAAAAAAACTACAAGAAGGTTATACAGTATTGTATTATGGAAAAAAGAATCATGCCGAATGTCAAGCTATTATTGAATCTAATCCTGAAGTAATTTTAATTGAAAAAATAGAAGATGTTGATCATCTACCTACTATCCAAAATAAAATCTTTTTCACAAGTCAAACGACAATGTCTTATTTTGATTTACAGGATATTTTAAATAAATTATCTTTAAAATATAACGAAATTGAAAAAGGAATTGATGTTTGTAATGCAACAAAGCATCGTCAAGAAGCTGTATTAGAACAAGCTCCTCTTTGTGACTTATGTTTAATTATTGGAGATCCTTCAAGTCATAATACAATGAAATTAAAAGAAATTTGTGAAGAAAAAGCTCATACAAAAGCAATCTTAATTGAAAATATAGCGGATTTAGCTTCTGTTTCTTTAAATCATATTTCCATACTAGGAATTACTTCTGGTGCATCAACTCCTAAAAGTTTAGTGGATGAAGTGATTCAAACGATTCAAAAGAACTATCCTCCTTGTGAAGTGATTACAAAAGTGAATATGTGAGGTAAAGTATGAAAAAAATAATGCCTTTAATTTTATGTTGTTTATTTTGCTTTTTTATTGTTGGATGTGGAAAAGATGAAACAAAGGATTTCACATTTGAACTTTCCAATGATGAACAAGGCTACATTGTAACTTCTTACAATGGATCTAAAACAGAGATTAAAATTCCTAAAAAATATCAAGGAAAGAATGTCATTGGAATTGGGGAAAATGCCTTTTCAAATGTATCAATTACTTCTATTTTTATTCCTGAAACTATTTTAGAAATATCTACTATTTCTTTTTCTAATTATAAAGATTTAGCCTCTATTCAAGTGGATGAAAATAATCGTCGCTATGCTTCTATTGATGGTATTTTATATTCAAAATCAAAAGAAATTTTATATCATTATCCAAGAGGTTTGAAAGAAAAAAGTATTGAAATTCCTAGTCATGTGATGCGTATTGGAAGTTATGCTTTTCAAAATAATGATAAAGTAAAACATATTACTTTTTTAGGAAATTTAAAAGCTATTGAAACAGGTGCTTTTTCAAATTGTTCTATTCTTAGAACGATTTATATTCCTTCTACTCTTACATCGATGGGAAGTTATGTTTTTTCTAAAAGTAATCCTGAATTGGTTGTTCATATTCCTGATGTTGCTATGACAACGGGATGGAATCAAAAATGGAAAGATGATTTTGATGGAACCATCCGTTATGATAATGGATATTCAGGGGGAGAAATTAAATAAATCAAAAAAGAGTTCATTTCTAGGAATCAACTCTTTTTTTATGCAAGAAGATTAACTTCTTAAAGTAATATTTAATTTAAATTGTAAATCTTTTAAGATTTTCTTGATTTTATTTTGAATCATTTCTTCTGTCATTGGCTCATTAGAAGTAAACATAATTTTTACTGCTAAAGATTTTTCATCTTCTTTTAGTGGCGCACCTTCATATAAATCAAAAATCTGTACATCACTTAGAGTTTGTTTTTCTGCTTTTTTGATACATTCAATCACTTCTTTTGCTTGTACATCTTTTTTCATTACTAAGGCTAAATCTCTTTCAACACTTGGCAATTTAGATATGGATTGATATTTATGAATAGGTTGAGCTTCCTGTAAAATGGAATCGATATCTATTTCAAATACATATACATTTTCTAAGCTTTCTTCTAAGGCATATTTTGGATGTAATTGCCCAACAAAGCCAATTTCTTTTCCATCGACATAAATACTTGCACTTCGTTTTGGATGTAATTCATTTGTTAGATGCTCTAATGGTAAGAAAGTTGCTTGCTTTTTTAGAGCAGAAAATAAATTTTCTAATATTCCTTTGACTAAATAGAAATCAACTGTTTCCACTTTTCCATTCCATTCAGTGTTAGAAAATTGATTTGCTAATGCACCTGATAAGTACATTTTTTCTTTTTTGTTTTCCATTTGTTCTAAGGAAGATGTTTTATAATAGATTTTACCAAGTTCAAAGATAGATATGTTTTTCATTTTTCTTGAGAAATGATATTGAACAACATTTAATAGTGATGGAAGTAAACTATGTCTTAATACCTTATGATCTTCTGTTAATGGCATTAATAAAGAAATATTTTCTTTTTGTTCTGAAGGTAGAATGTTAAATTTTTCATTATCTTTTTCATGAACTAATGAATAGCTAACAACTTCATTTAATCCTAATCCTGTTAGAACTTGTTTGATTTTTCTGGTGTTTTTTTGCGAAGTTGTTAATTCCCCTTTCATATCATCAATAGGTAATGTGGATGGTAATTTATCATATCCATATAATCTTGCAATTTCTTCGCTTAAATCTTCCCAAATGGTAATGTCACTTCTTCTGTTTGGAACCATTACCTTTAAGATATCTTTTTCCGTTTCCACTTTAAAAGAAAGAGCTGTTAAAATATGAAGCATTTCATCTTTTGTAATGTGAGTTCCTAAGCGATGATTGATTTGATCTGTTGTTACATTGATTTCTCGGTCTGGAATGTGATTACATCCAACAAAAGAAGGCTCTCCAACAATATGTGCTTGTGCTAAAGTTTGGAATAAATAACAAGCATAATCTAAGGCAAACTTGGTTCGGTTGACATCAACATTTCTTTCATATCTTGCGGATGCTTCACTATGTAAGTTAAGTCTTGCAGCTGTTTTACGAATGGTCATTGGGTCAAAGACAGCGGCTTCTAACATAATATTTTTGGTAGAGGAAGTAATTTCAGAATCTAATCCTCCCATAACACCCCCTAAACATTGTGGTTGTTTTCCATCTGTAATGACAATATCTTGTGCTTTTAGGATTCGCTCTTGATTATCTAGAGTTGTGAACTTTTCTTCTTCTTTTGCATTTCGAATGACAATAGTATGTCCTAATTTATCTAGGTCAAAGGCATGAAGAGGTTGACCAAATAAAGCCATAATGTAATTGGTAATGTCAACACAATTATTAATGGGTCGAATGCCAAATGCGATTAGACGTGAAGATAACCATCTTGGGGAAGGACCTAAAACAACATCACGAATGATTTGTCCATAATATGCACTACAAGCAGGGGTTTCAATTTGAATATTCAATTTAGGTTCTTGGGTTTTTAAATCACGAACAAGTTCATAGGTTAATGGTTTTAAAGGACGATGAAAGACAGCACTAAATTCATAAGCAACTCCAATCATAGATAACATATCTCCACGATTTGGTGTTAATCCTAATGTTAGGATTGGATCATCTAAATTTAGGGCTTTGCTTGCTTTTGTGCCAATTTCAACTGGATCTTCAAAATAGTAAATTCCTTGACTAAATTTTTCATCAATGAATTTCTTCTCAACACCTAATTCTTGTAAAGAACAAACCATACCACAAGATTCAACGCCACGAATCTTGGATTTTTTAATGGTACCACCATCTAAAACACAACCTTCTTTTGCCACAATGACATATTGTCCCGCTTCCACATTTTTAGCACCACAAACAATATTTAAAACTTCATCTTTGACATCGACTGTTAAACAATTTAAGTGATCACTATCGGGATGAGGCACTTTCGTAAGAACGTGACCAATGACAGCATGACTTGCATGAACTAATTCTTCAACTCCTTCGACTTCAATTGAATAAAGACTGACTTTATTAACAATTTCTTCAATACTTAGTCCTGTTAAGTCGATGAGTTCATTTAACCATTCTAATTTTACTCTCATTGTTTTCCTCCTAAAATTGTTTTAAGAATCGTTCGTCATTGATATAAAATTGACGAATATCATCAATACCATATTTTAACATCGCAATACGCTCAATACCAACGCCAAAGGCAAATCCTTGGTATTTGTTTCGATCATATCCTGCCATTTCTAACACATTTGGATGTACCATTCCAGCGCCTAAAATTTCAATCCAA
This sequence comes from uncultured Bacilli bacterium, assembly GCA_947627395.1. GTDB lineage: Bacteria > Bacillota_I > Bacilli_A > ML615J-28 > CAG-698 > CAKOMG01. The sequence goes on from CANQVW010000005.1 coordinate 18,985, forward strand.
CCACTACCTTTACATAAGGAGCATCCTTTTCCTTTACATTTAAAGCATTGGACATCTACTTCTACACTCGGTTCCGTAAATGGAAAAAAGGAAGGACGGAAACGAATTTCTAATTCATCTTTAAAAATGGTATGAGCAAGATGTGTTAAGGTTCCTTTTAAGTCAGCCATGGTGACATTCTCTCCTACAACTAATCCTTCACATTGCATAAATTGATGAGAATGTGTAGCATCATCAGCATCACGACGATACACTTTTCCAGGACAAATAATTTTTACTGGTTTTCCTTTTGCTTCAAGCAAAGTATGAGCTTGAACGGGTGAAGTATGAGTACGAAGTAGAGTTGTTTCATTAATATAAAATGAATCTTGCATTTCTCTTGCTGGATGTCCTTTTGGAAGGTTCAACATTTCAAAGTTGTATAAATCTTCTTCTACTTCAGGACCTTCTTTAATTTGATATCCCATACCAATAAAAGCATCTTCTAATTCTTCAATGATACTCATTAATGGATGTAATGTTCCTGTTTTTATTTTCTTTCCAGGAAGAGTGACATCAATCTTTTCTTCCTCTAATTTTTTTAATACAGCTTTATCTTCAATTTCTTTTCGTTTTGTTTCAATTTTTTCTTCAACTTTAATCTTAAATTGATTGGCAAGTAAACCAAGTTCCTTTCTAGCTTCTGCTGTTAAATCTTTCATCTTGGACATGATTTCTTGCAATTTACTTTTCTTTCCTAAAAAACTGGCTTTCTTTTCGTTTAAATCATGGATCGTTTCCACATGTTCAATTTCACAAAAAGCATCCTCAGTTAATTTTTCTAATTGATCTTTCATCATTTATCTCCTTTCAAAATTGTTTTAAAATAAAAAACCTTAGAGTCTAATTCTTACAATTAGATTTCTAAGGACGAAAAATCGCGGTACCACCTTAGTTAGAAAGAGTACTTTCTCACTCATTGATTGATAACGGAACTACCCGGGCTAAAGGTGTGCCACTCCAAAGACGAATTCACAGAACAGTGTGGAAAATACTTGCACCAAATGTATTTCTCTCTTGCCTTCTTTTTTCTGCTACTACTTCTTCATCAACATTTTATAGTTCAATTATACCATTACTGGTTTTCTTTTTCAATACTTTATAATGGATTGTTCCTATTTTTTTAACTTTCTTCACCCTCTATGTTCATAGGAATAACCATCTTCTTCTTTAATTGATGATAAATAATAATGAGTGAAATCATATGAACAAAAGCTGTTACAATCCAACTAATTGGATAAGAAACATACAAGTTTTGTAATGTATGGTGGCTCTTAAAGAATGTTTGAATCCAAACAATACGAAATACACAAGCTCCTAATATCGATACAATCATGGGTACAATGGAGTGTCCAAGACCTCGAAGAGATCCAACCAAAACATCCATAATGCCACACAAGAAATAAGTTAAACAAATAAAGGACATTCTTGTTAATCCATATTGAATTGCATCACTATCAGATGTATAAATTCTTAATAAATACTTTCCGGAAAAGAAAGCACTATATCCTAAGAAAATTCCTGTAATAATAACACAAAGAACAGAATATAAAGCAACTTTCTTACAATTCTTTAGTTTTCCAGCACCAAAATTTTGACTCGTAAAAGTAATGCATCCTTGATAAAAAGCATTCATCGAAACATAGACAAATCCTTCAATATTTGCAGCTGCTGTATTTCCTAATACAACAAGTGTATTATTAAATGAATTAACCGCCGATTGTACAAAGACATTACTAATGGAAAATAAAGACCCTTGAATTCCCGCAGGAAGTCCAATAAAAATCATTTCTTTTAAACATCTTCCATGTAAACGTAATTGTTTTAAATCTAAATGTAAGATTCCCTTTTTTCTCATTAAACAAATAATAATCATCATGGAAGAAATGGCTTCTGAAACGATCGTTCCAATCGCAACTCCCGCAACATCCATATGTAACTCTAAGACAAAGAAAAAATTTAATCCAACATTGGCAAGACCAGCAATTCCTAAAAAACATAAAGGTTTTCTTGTTTCACCAACAGCATTTAAAATGGCAGCTCCAAAATTATATAACATATTAAAAATAATTCCACCAAAATAAATTTGTAAATAAAGGGTAGCAAGATCAATACAATCCTCTGTTGTTTTCATAATTTCTAACCAAGTTCTAGCCGTGAAAACCCCAAAAACAGTTAGAAAAGCTCCAGAAATCAAAGCAAATAAAATCGCAGTATGCACCAATTTATGAACTTTTTCATCGTTTTTTTGTCCGATAGCTCTTGCAATCGTAACATTTGCCCCCACAGATACACCAATAAATAAATTGACAATCAAATTGGTTAGGGCACCCGTAGATCCAACGGCAGCCAAAGAGGCATCTCCACAGTAATTCCCCACCACAATTAAATCGACAGCATTGTATAGTAATTGTAAGATACTTGTAAGAATAACAGGTATGGTAAAGATAATAATCTTTTTTAATAAATTTCCAGATTGCATATCCATTGCTTTTGTCATCAAGACCACTTCCTTACTAACAAGTAAATATTATATCGCAAAATAAAAAAGAATGCAAATAAAAATGAAAATATCCAGTTGAAAAACTGGATATTTTCATTTCATATTAGGAGCTCCTACTAAATGGATTAAAATGCATTTTGATTTGAAAAATCATCATTAACTACATTTTGGTTTTGATTAAAAGACATACCTGGGCAACTTCCTAAGTTTTCTTCAGAATAATCTGTGTGTTCGCAACAAATTGGGCGTGGAACATATTGATGTCTTTTAATGCAATGGTTACAAATTTGGGTAACATTTTCACAAATGTGTGGTTGGTTGATAATTTGATAACGATGAACAACATTTACTTGACGAGTAACGATAGGTGGTAAATTCGTGACTGTTGTGTTTGTGTAATTTTGATTCACTTTAAACACCTCCTTTTGTTACTATTATATTAAACTTCTTCTTTTTGGTATGGATAATTGCACATTTTTCATTTGACATCAACATAAATTTATTGTACAATAAAGAAAACCAAGGAGGAATTATATGTATACAATACCTTATGTCATTGAAAAAACATCCTTAGGAGAGAGATCCTATGATATTTATTCCCGTCTTCTAAAAGATAGAATTATTATGTTGAGTGGAGAGATTGATGACGGATTAGCCAATTCTGTTGTGGCTCAATTATTATTTCTAGCTGCGGAAAATAGTAATGAAGATATAAAAATTTATATTAATTCTCCTGGAGGAAGTATTTCCGCAGGAATGGCCATTTATGACACTATGAATCTAATTCAACCTAAAGTATCCACCATTTGTATTGGTATGGCAGCAAGTATGGCAGCATTCCTTTTAGCAAGTGGTGAAAAAGGAAAAAGATTTGCTCTACCCAATAGTGAAATCATGATTCATCAACCTTTAGGAGGAGCACAAGGTCAAGCAACAGAAATTAAAATTGCCGCCGAACATATCTTAAAAATTAAAGAAAGAATGAACAAAATACTTTCTGAAAAAACAAATCAACCGTTAGAAAAAATTGAAATGGATACAGAACGTGATCATTATATGTTTAGTGATGAAGCAAAGGCTTATGGAATTATTGATGACATTTTAGAGAAAAAATAATAATTAAAGTGGATGTTTTAGCATCCACTTTTATTCATAATCTCCATCTGTTGGATCAGCACCCCACACTGTATAAAGCATTTCTTTATCTTCACGGGTTGTAATCTCTAATTCACCAATGGCATCTTTAATTTTACTCATTTCATTATCTAAGTTTTCCGCAATCTTACTTGCTTCCACCAATCTTGTTTGAATACTTTCAGGGATATTACGATAATATTTATATTTTAAAGAATGTTCAATGGAGGCCCAAAGATGCATCGCTAATGTGCGAATTTGAAATTCAATATTAATGGGCATTTGTCCATCAATGGTTTCCGCATTGTATTTTGCAATGACATGTAAAGATCGATATCCTGAAGGTTTCGGATGAGCAATATAATCTTTAATTAAATAGATTTCAATATCCTTTCTTGATTTTAATAAATCAAAAATTTCATACACTTCTTGTGTATATTTACAAATAATACGAATGCCTCCAATATCCGATAAGTTACGAACTTCTTCAAAAGGCATTTTCATTCGCTCCAATTTTTCCATAATACTCTTGGGAGTTTTTACACGTCCACGAATACTTTCAATCGGATTTTTCTTTCCTGCTAGAATATATTGTTTACGAATGGATTCTAATTTTAAAACAAATCCAGAAACTGCTAAATCGTATGGTTGTAAGAACTTTAACCAATTAAATTCTTTTTCCAAAATTGCCACCTTTTCTTTCTCTTTCCATTATACCATATTTTTTAAAATAATTTCTATTTTTTTGGAATATTGTTAAAAAAAATGATAAAAATAGTATTGCAATTTTAAAAATTTTATGTATAATAGTATACAAACTGCGTGTAGGAAAATTTAGAAAGGAGAAATGTATGTCAAAAAGTACAGATGTAGAATTTAAAAGTTTATTAACAGAAGCAGAATATAACAAATTAATGGAAAAATTCAAAGGCAGTAAAACAGACTTTCAAACTAACCATTACTTTGATACCAAACGTTTCTCATTAAAAGCTTTGGATGCTTCTTTAAGAGTTCGGGAAAGAGAAAATTTTGAACTAACACTTAAAAAGAAAAAAGGGTACAACCTAGAACAAAAAACTGTTTCTATTAGCGAAGAACAATTTGAACTTCTAAAACAATCTGGTGTTGTTCCGTTTCCTGAATTAATGGAAGATTTAGCACCTTTAATTAAAGATCAAAAATTAATTAATTTCTTAAGTCTATCTACTTATAGAATGTTTCTTCCTTATAGTAATGGAATCTTAAATATTGATAAAAGTGAATATTTAGGTGTGATTGATTATGAAATTGAATATACTTCTAAATCATTTCATCAAGGAAAAGTTGACTTTGTGAAATTAATTAGCGAATTTGGAATTCAATATAAAAAGTCAGATAAGAAAATTAAAAGAGCTTTTAATGCTTTAAAAAGTCTTTAAAAAAGAACACAGTGATGATTAAATCATTGTGTTCTTTAATTTTTTGTTTCTTCAAAAATCATATTTTTACGATATTCACAATCTTCATCTTTGGTACAAAAACTACATTCTCTATCTCTTAGTTCTGGTGGAAGAAATAAAGTAATATCATCAACATTATATCCTACTTGAATTTCATCATCTGTAAGAATAATAGGTCTTTTTAATACGGTCGGATTGGCAACAATAAAATCAACAAGTTCATGTAAATTCATATCATCAATGTCAATGTTTTTTTCTTTAAATATTTTAGATCTTGTGGAAATGATATCATCTACTCCATTTTCACTACGAACAAGCATTTTAAATATATCTTCTCTTTGTAATCTAGAATTCAAAATATTCTTTTCAACATATTCAATATGATGATCATTAAAATATTTTTTCACTTTTCGACAAGACAAACAACTTGGTGAAGTATATAATTGAATCATAATAACCACCTCTTATCATTAGTCTATCATTTTTTGTCATTTTTTTCAAGATGAATTCATGTAAAATGTGTTTTATTTTTGCTGGTTTATCCATGTATATAAAAACTCTCCCAGTTTAGAGAGTTTTTATCATTTATTTTTTTAAGATTCTCATGGAATTTAAAACAGCGAGTAATGCTACACCGACATCCGCAAATACTGCAAAAAGCATACTATATCCTTCTAAAATTCCCCAAACACTGAAGATGAGCGCAAATAATTTTGTAATTAAGGCAAAAGTAATATTTTCTATATTGATTACTCTCGTCCATTTAGAAATGATCATAGCTTCTTTAATTTTAGACAAATCATCTTTCATGATGACCATATCCGCAGCCTCGATGGCCTGATCACTTCCACATCCGCCCATAGCAATTCCAACATCAGAAAGTTTTAATGCAGGTGTATCATTAATTCCATCTCCTACATAACAAATATGATTTTGTTGTTTAAATGTTTCAATATAATTTAATTTTTGTTCTGGAAGTAGATTTGCATAATATTCATCTATACCTAAAGTAGAGGCAACATGAGACGCTATTCTCTCGTTATCTCCTGTTAACATAATGGTTTTTTTGTTTTGCTTCTTTAAATATTGAATGATTTGTTTTGCTTCTTCTTTGATTTCATCTTCAATCAATACATATCCAATGCATTGGTTATCTATTGCAACATAAACTAAAGTTCCTGGAAAAGAAATATTGGGATAAGAAATATCTTTTTCTTTCATGAATCGCTCATTACCAGCATAAATAGTTTTCTTTTCATAGATTCCTTTCATTCCATACCCAGCAATTTCTTCAATAGCCTCAATTTTTGTTTCATCAATGGAAGATGCATAAGCCTCGATAATGGATGTAGCAATTGGATGATGTGAATAAAATTCTACATGCGCTAAGATTTTTAATACTTCTTGTTGATCCATCTTAGAAGTAGAAACCACTTCTTTTACTTTAAAGTTCCCCTTGGTTAATGTACCTGTTTTGTCAAATACAAACAAATCTGATTTTAGTAGGGCTTCCATATAGTTTCCACCTTTAATCAAAATTCCACTTTTAGAGAATCGACCAATGCCACTAAAAAAGGAAAGTGGAATAGAAATCACTAATGCACAAGGACAAGAAATGACTAAAAAACTAAAACAACTATTTAAACTACTATCCAGTGAATTTGATAAAGCAAAATAGCGAATGAAAAAAATGATAAGTGCTGAAAAGATAATGACCGGTGTATAAATTTTCGCAAACTTCGTAATGAACTGCTCTGTTTTTGATTTTTTGTTGCTTGCATCTTCTACTAATTTAAGCACTTTAGACATTGTTGAATCATTTGCTGTATGCGTTGTTTTCACAACAATTGCTTCTGTTAGATTAAGACTTCCTGATAAAACTTCATCTTGTGTTTCTTTATATATGGGAAGTGCTTCCCCAGTTAAAGCTTTCATATCTAAAGAAGTTTTCCCTTTCACAATAATTCCATCTAATGGTATTCTTTCCCCTACTTTAACTAAAATATGTTCTCCTATTTGAACATCTTGAATATTTTTAGTTGTTCCATCTGTTAATGTAACTTCATCAATTTTCATGGCAACTAAACTTGTAATTGCATCTTTTGATTTATCTACAGCATAATCTTGCAAACTTTCACCAATTTTATATAATAAAACAACCATAATGGCTTCTAAAGGTTCTTGAATGGCAAAAGCTCCAATCGTTGCAATCAACATTAAAAGATTTTCATCAAAAAGTTCACCATGTATCATATTGATAATAGCTTTAATAAATAAATCATAACTTAAGAATATATAAGATGCGATATAAAGATTGTAATACAAAATTACATTGGTATCAAAAACATGATGGCAAAGAAAAGCAATGAAAAATAGTAGTATACCCATCCATGTAGGAAACCATTTTTTTAATGTTGCTATAAATTTTTCTTTTTTAGATAAACTATGTTCTTCTTTTTCTTGCGTAATTATTGCATGTGGTTCAACTTGATGAACAATTTTTTTAACTAATGCATCCATATCTAGATCATCTTTATACTCAATATTGATTTTTTTAGTTACAAAATTGACATGTGCTTCTAGAATATGTTCATTTGCATTCAAGGCTTTTTCCACTTTTATAGAACAATTGGGACAATCTATATTTTCAAATAGATATTCTTTTTGATGACAAGCATTTACTTCATGAACTTGATTTTTTTCTTCATGATAATCACATAAACTATGTTCGATTTCTTCTTTAATGATTTGTTCTAACTTTTGAATATGATTTTCAAATCCTTGACTTTTAATTTCCATTTTTTTATTTTGAAAATCAAAAACAACATCATCAATATAATTTAACTTTTTAATATTTTGAACAAGAACCTTGGCACAATCTGGACAAGATACTTCCTTTAAGTAAAGTACAGTTGTCATTTTTATTCCTCATGTCCTAAATGTTCAATGGTTGTTTGAATGATTTTGTTGACATGGTCATCATCCACGGAATAATAGATCATTTTTCCATCTCTTCTAAATTTTACAAGCCTAGCTCCTTTTAGAACTCGTAATTGATAAGATACTGCTGTTTGACTCATTTTGACTTCTTTCGCAATGTCTTGTACACATAATTCTCCATGAATTAATGTATAAATAATTTTTAATCTTGTTGGATCTGACATGGTTTTATAAAAATCTGTCATCATCATCACTAGATCTTCATCCAATATTTTCATATTTTATCTCCCTCCATACTGAATAATCATATGTGTCATTATTCATATAAACATATATACATATGTGTAATTACACATATATTATATGCTCCTTCGAGGTAAATGTCAATAAAATAATGAAATTTTTTTAAAAATAAAGTTACCTAAGCTGAAGGTAACTTTATTTTTCCCATTCTTCATCTGTATATTGATAACTCAAATAACGGATTCCCCCAAACTCAATCAGTGGGAGATA
>CANQVW010000006.1 GCA_947627395.1 uncultured Bacilli bacterium
AAATAACTTTCGTGGAGTAGCAGGCGGGTTATATATTTCAGGATATGATTTAACCAAAATCATGCAAATGCTTATGAATAAAGGTTCTTACCATGGAATTGAAATCTTAAAAAAAGAAACAGTTGAATACATGGAACAAGTGCATTGGAAAGGAATAGCAGAGGATCCTACTTATCGAGCAAAAGGATTACAAATGATTATTATGGACCAATTTACTAAAGAACCTTTAAAGGGACATTTTGGCAATGCTTATGGCTTGAGAAGCTTTTTATTATATACAAGAAAAAAAGGATTTATCTTTTTATGTAATGGGGCAAACTTTTTAAGTGATGAGGAACATATGACGATTTTACAAGAAAAAGTGATTCGCTTTATGATTGAGCAAGCAAAGATAGAAAAATAAATATAGGAAAAATTCTATAATTAAATTGAAAATTTAGAGAAAAAAAGGAGCATTTATCTAGGTATTTTTGCTCCTTTTTGCAAACGTTTACTAAAATATTTCATTGAAAAATATTGTATTTTTTGAAAAATAATATATAATGCATTTGTCAAAAAATGAATAGGAGGGCACTCGATGCAAAAAGTCATCATTGAACTACAAGACATCGTCAAAAAATACGACAACCAAGTTATTGTAGATCACCTTAATTTAACAATTTATGAAAATGAATTTTTAACACTATTAGGTCCATCTGGATGTGGTAAAACAACAACTCTTAGAATGATCGCTGGATTTGAAAAACCAGATGAAGGAAATGTCATCATTAATGGTAAAATATTTAATGATTTGCCCGCTTATGCTCGTCCTATTAATACTGTCTTTCAGAAGTATGCTCTATTTCCCCATTTAAATGTTTTAGATAATGTTGCATTTGGTCTTCGAAATAGAAGCTTTAAATATTTACTTTCTTTTTTTGGCGAAAATAATTTAAAAGAAGAAATTGAAAAAGAAAAAATAGAAAAAGGAATTTCGATAGAAAAAGCAAAAAAAATAAATTCATTGGAACTTAGAAAAAAAATTAATGAAAAAATTATTCAAGCAGCAAAAGAATCGATTGAACTTGTTAAATTATCTGGATTTGAAAAAAGAAAAATTGACCAAATGAGTGGAGGACAACAACAACGTATTGCCCTTGCTCGTGCTATTGTCAATCGCCCACAAATTTTGTTATTAGATGAACCCTTATCGGCATTAGATTTAAAACTAAGAGAAAACATGCAATATGAATTAAAAGAAATTCAAAGAAAATTGGGAATTACTTTTATTTTTGTTACTCATGATCAACAAGAAGCCATGACCATGAGTGACCGTATTGTTGTCATGAAAGATGGTATGATTCAACAATTAGGAACTCCTAAAAATATTTATAATGAACCAAACAATCGTTTTGTTGCTACTTTTATTGGTGAAAGTAATATTATTCGTGGCTCTTATATTGAAAAAAATAAGATATCCTTTATGGGAACCGTTTTTGATTGCATGGGATATACTTTCAAAGATCAAGAGTCGGTAGATATTGTCATTCGTCCGGAAGACTTTGATATTATTCCAGCTGAAAATGCAAAACTTACAGGAATAGTTACATCCTGTATTTTTAGAGGTGTGTATTATGAAATATGTGCTGATGTTCATGGAATGGAATTTGTCATCCATGCTTATGAAGAAATAGAAGTTGGTAAAGAAATTGGATTAAAAGTAGATCCATATGAAATTTCTTTAATGAAGGTAACAGACAATGAATGATTCATATAAAAAGTTAGCAAAACCTTATGAGATATGGCTTTACATTCTTGCTTTATTTCCATCACTAATTATGTTGGTACTTGTTTTTTTAGACACAGAAGGAATTAATTTTACTGATGCATCCTTCACTTTTGGAAACTTTAGTCAATTGACTGAATCTTCTACCATCATTGCTTTTGGAAATAGCTTGAAATTTGCTTTACTATCTACAGTACTATCTGCCATTTTAGGTTATTTTGTTGCTTATCGTTTGTTTCGATCTAAATTCAAAAATAAATTCTTAATTTTAACCATCTTAATTCTACCGATGTGGAGTAATATTTTATTGCGCATTGAAGCTTTGGGAAATGTTATGCAACCCAACAATATTATAACAGACTTGCTTTCTAAGATAGGAATTCATGTGGCAATTGATATTAAAGGAAGTTCATTAGCCGTTTTAATTGGTTTAGTTTTTACTTATTTACCATTTATGATTTTACCCATTTATACAGCGCTAGAAAAAATTGAACCTTCTTTAGAAGAAGCCTCCTTAGATTTAGGTGCAACACAATTAAAAACTTTTTGGAAAGTTATTTTTCCGCTTTCCACAAAAGGAATTGTAACAGGTTCAATTATGGTATTTTTACCATGTTTAAGTGGATTTGCTATTCCAGAAATTTTAGGAAGTGGAAATATTGTTTTGATTGGTAATGTGATTGATCAATTCTTTAGAAATATGAATTATAATATTGGTGCTTTACTTGCATTATTCATCATGATTTTGATTTTAGGAGCAATTTTCCTTGTACAAAAAGTAGATAAAGAAGGAGAAACATTACTATAATGGAACAAAAACATTATGAAGTCGCAACGTTAAAAGAATATGGTTATAAAGATTATCATATCTTGCAAACCATCTTTAAAATTTTTGGACGCATTTTAGTTGCTTTCATTGTGATGATGCTTTACTTTTCTATTTTCATCATTTTCTTACAATCGATTAACTCAAGTAAATCCGTTACACATTTTGAGCACTTTACTTTAAAATGGTATTTAGAAATGTTTGACAATCGTCAAATGAGACTTGCCATTCAACATACTTTGATTATCAGTGCAAGTGCAACCTTGATTTCAACAGTTTTAGGTACCATTATTGCTGTTGGAATTAATTCCCTTGAAAAGAAAAAAAGACAAAGAATTTTGTTATTAAATAACATTCCTTTACTGAATGCCGATATTGTAACTGGAATTAGTTTAATGCTTGTTTTTTCTTGTTTATTACCTATCTTTCCATATTTATTTGGTTGGAAAACATTGTTAATTGCGCATATGTTTTTTACTTTACCATATGTCATATTGAGTGTATTACCAAAATTAAGAGAAATTGATCCTAATTTATTAGATGCAGCTTTAGACTTAGGAGTAAAACCTAGAAGAGCTTTATTTAAAGTCATCGTCCCTGCGGTAAAAGCAGGAATCTTTTCAGGAGCTTTACTTGCCTTTACCATGAGTTTTGATGATTTTGTTGTGAGTTATTATACAACAGGAAATGGATTTGATAATTTATCTATTTGGATTTATGGTAGTATTGGAAGAAATAGTTTAACCCCAGCTGTTTATAGTTTTAATACAATGATTACAATCATTACTGTTTTATTCTTACTAACTGTTCATGGATTTCAAACAAGGAGAATGAAAAAAAATGGTAAAATGTAAAATCATTTTCTTAACTTTCACAATTTTTTTATGTTGTAGTGTTCTAAGTGGTTGCAATGGAAGTAACACATTATTGTTATTAAACTGGGGAGAATATATCAATGATGAGGTTGTTGAAGAATTTGAAGAAAAATATAATTGTGTCGTAAACATTAGTATTGCTGATTCCAATGAATTGTTTTATTCCAAAATTAAAAGTGGAACCACTGTCTATGATTTAGTTGTACCATCAGATTACATGGTACAAAAAATGGTAGAAAATGATTTATTAGAGTCATTGGATTTTTCAAAGTTACCTCACTATGATCGAAATAATTTATTACCTGGTGTCCAAAGAATCATGCGTTTAATGAATGAAAATAGTCCAAAAAATATTGATTATTCTTCTTATTTTGTTCCATATTTTTGGGGAACTTGGGGAATTATGTATAATAAAAATAAAGAAGGATTAGAAGAAAGTTTAAATGCGTATGGATGGGATGCTTATTTTGATCGTAGTAAATTACCTAAGGGAACTAAAGTAGGTATGTATAATTCTATTATGCATTCTTATGCTGCTGTCATGTGTCGTAACCATTTACCCTTTAATGAAGAAAAAGATGAATATATTTCCTTGTGCTATGATCAATTAAAAGCAATGCAATTTGATGAATGGGGAACAGATACTATGAAGAAATCGATTGCTGCTGGAAATTTAGATTTAGCATTTGTATGGACTGGGGATTGTTTGGATATGTTGTATAGTACTTTAGAAGATGGAACTTCTTATGAAGATATTTCATTTGATATTTATATTCCTCACGATACAATTGCTTTTATGGATAATTTAGTCATGACAAAAGCAGCACGTCATAAAGAGTTAGCTTATCAATTCATTGATTTTATGTTAGAAACAGAACATGCAAAAGAAAATGCTAGTGTTGTTGGTTACTGTACTCCTTATAAATCTAGTTATCAATCGATTGTGGAATATGAAGGAGAAGAAGTGTGGGATAATGATTGGGCTTATGCTGTAAGTAAATATTATCCATATTATGAAGATGAATCTTTATATCAAGGAACACCTCTTTCTTTCTTTTCTAAAGATTATATGACAGAAATCACCAACATGATTAACAATGTGAAAACTGGGTCAAATTAACTTATAAGATGTATTTCATAGGAAATTAAAAAGTCCGAGAGTATATAGCTCTTGGACTTTTTCAGGCTTAAAGAAAAATTTTATATAAAAAAATAAGTGTGAATAATCACACTTTTCTTACCAATTCAATGTTTTTTCAGGGTCGAAAAGGAAATCTGAAAGAGAAGCAATTAGAATTTCTCGTTCATTGTAACCTGTAAACACCTCTTCATTTACGATTATAATCTTTTTAAATGCATCGTTGATTCCAAGTAAAGATGCTTGCTCTTGCTTACGTTTTTCCTCGTCTGGCATTTTGTAGGCGCATTGAATATAATAGCTACGATTACCCATATTGGCAACAAAATCCACTTCATGTTGCTTTCTTTGTGATGTTCCGTTCACTTTCAGATTTGTTTTAACAACTCCTACATCAACGAAATAGCCACGTAGTTTCAACTCGTTATAAACTACATTTTCCATGATGTGGTTGTATTCTTGTTGACGGAATGAAAGCCGTGCATTTCGTAACCCCATATCCACAAAATAATACTTGGATGGTGTGTTGATATGCTTTTTGCCTTTGATGTCGTAGCGAATTGCTCGCTCAATCAGGAATGCATCTTGCAAATAATCAAGATGCATCGAAATCGAATTTGCGGAGAGTTTTAAGTTCTTTTGCGAATTGAAGGTATTCGACAACTTCAAAGGATTGGTAAGTGAGCCAATTGATAAGGCAAGAATATCGGTAAGTTCATTGATTTCAGTTTTACCACGCAAATTGTTTCGATTTATAATATCTGCAAGATAGGTCGTTATAAACAGGTCTTGTAAATATTTTGCCCTATCAGCATCCGTCTTCATTGAAAGGCAAAGTGTCATTCCACCATAGGTCGTATATTGAAGCCATGCTCTACTAAATGGTGTATTCGGTTCTAGTGCTGAATAAAACTTAGAAAAATTGAGAGGATAGATGCGAATTTCATCACCATGTCCACGGAATTCTGTAATAATGTCACTTGACAAAAATTTAGAATTGCTTCCAGTGACATAAATGTCAGTATTAGGAATATGCAAAAATCCATTGACTACACTTTCAAACTCTGGAACAAGTTGGATCTCATCTAAAAGAATATAATAAGGTGCATCATCTTTGATTTGCGACTTGACAAACCTATAGAGTTCATCTGGGTTTTGTAGGTTTTTATTGCCGTAATCATCGGGTAAAACTCTGATAATATGATCAGCTAGAACACCTTCCTTTAAAAGATGGTTATAAAAAAGCGTAAAAAGTAAGTACGACTTTCCGCAACGACAAACTCTTGTAACGATCTTGACTAATCCATTTTGCTTATGATCAATAAGCTTTTGTAAGTAAAAATCTCTCGCAATCTCCATAGTTATCCTCATTTTGAATTTTCTATATTATAGCAAAAAAATGAGGGTTGTCAGGCGTGTATTGAGAATTTTTGCGTAAATATTAAAATTTTCTCAATAAAGTTTTGAAGCTTTCTTAAATGCACTTTATGGTACTTTCCCTATCCTACTTTCCATAAAGTTACACCTGACAAAAAGGTGCCCCTTTTTTTATTAGAATGAACAAAAAATAAAGAATACTTTTCAAAAATCATGAAAAGTGGTATAATATCCCTAAGAGTTTTATATAAAGAAATGTAAAGGAGAATAGAATGGCTAGAGTTTATAATTTTGCGGCTGGACCCGCAACTCTACCTTTGGAGGTGCTAGAAGAAGCACAAAAGGAATTATTAGATTACGAGAATAGTGGCATGTCTGTTATGGAAATGAGTCACCGTTCCAAACTTTATCAACAAATTCTTGCTCAAGCTGAACAAGATTTGCGAACCATTTTGTCTATCCCGAATAATTATCAAGTCTTGTTTTTACAAGGTGGTGGACATTTACAATTTTCAATGATTCCCTTAAATCTAATGAAAAATGATAAAGCAGATTATATTTTAAGTGGACATTGGTCTAAAAAAGCTTATGAAGAAGGAAAAAAATATGGAGATTGTCAAATCATTGCCTCGAGTGAAGATGTTGGTTTTATGCGTA
Source organism: uncultured Bacilli bacterium (assembly GCA_947627395.1). Lineage (GTDB taxonomy): Bacteria > Bacillota_I > Bacilli_A > ML615J-28 > CAG-698 > CAKOMG01. The sequence continues at coordinate 6,639 of CANQVW010000006.1, forward strand.
TTCCTGATCTTTCTTCATTAAAGATAAGACCCGATGCTGATTACGTTTATTTTTGTGATAACAACACTTTGTATGGAACAAAATTTAAAACATATCCAAAAACAGCTAACATTCCTTTAGTTTCAGATATGTCTTCATGTTTTTTGTCTGAAGAAGTTGATGTATCTCAGTTTGGACTTATTTTTGCAGGAGCACAAAAAAACGTTGGCCCAGCTGGAGTTACCATTGTTATCATTCGAGATGATTTAATTCAAGAACCAAAGTGGTTTACTCCAACCATGTTACAATATCAAGTGCATGTAAAAAGTCACTCCCTATATAATACCCCACCTACGTATGGAATTTATATTTGTGGAAAAGTATTTCAATGGATTTTAAAAACAGGTGGATTAAAGGTTCGCTCTTTATACAACCAAAAGAAGGCTAAACTATTATACGATTATTTAGATCAATCGACTTATTATAAAGCACCTGTGGAAAAAGAATCTAGATCGATTATGAATGTTCTTTTTTCAACAGGAAAAGAAGAAAGAGATATTATCTTTGCTAGTGAAGCTTCACAAGCAGGACTTGTCAATTTAAAAGGACATCGTCTAACAGGAGGTTTACGTGCAAGTATTTATAATGCCATGACCATTGAAGGAGTAGAAGCTTTAATTGAGTTTATGGAAGAATTTTCAAAAAAACATATGAAAGATGCAAATGAGGAGTAAAATATGTACAAAATTGCTTATATCAATCCATTAACAAAAGTTGCCACAAGTTTATTTACTGAAGATCAATATGAAGTAACAGATGTAACTGTCGCCGACGCGATTTTGATTCGTAGTACAAAAATTCATGATATGAAACTTTCTCCAAGCGTAGTCGCTATTGGTCGCGCTGGAGTAGGCGTAAATACCATTCCTTATGAAAGATTTGCCCATGAAGGAGTGGTAGTATTTAATACTCCTGGGGCGAATTCAAATGCAGTTAAGGAAATGACGATTGCTGGAATGATTTTAGCAAAACGTGATTTACTTGGAAGCATTGAATGGGTAAAAAGTATGAAGGATGATCCTGACATTGTGGAAATGGTGGAAAAGAAAAAAGCAAAATATGCAGGATATGAATTGCAAGGAAAAAAATTGGGTGTCATTGGATTAGGTTCAATTGGAGGGCTTGTAGCAACAGAAGCAGTCAATCTTGGCATGGATGTTTATGGATACGATCCATTTATTTCTGTTGAACATGCTTGGGGATTACCTAAGACTGTTAAAAATGTCAATAAACTAGATCGTCTATTTGAAGTTTGTGATTATATTACACTCCATTTACCATTGACAGAAGATACAAAATATTTGATTAATGAAGAGTCTTTTTCAAAAATGAAAAAAGGAGTCATCCTAATCAATTATGCACGTGACGCAATTGTTAACGACCAAGCTGTAAAAAAAGCATTAGAAGAAGGAATTGTCGCTAAGTATTTAACAGACTTTCCAAATCCAGAAGTTGTCAATATGCCCAATACCATCGTTACCCCTCATTTAGGAGGTTCCACTTTAGAGTCAGAGGAAACTTGTGCCATCATGGCAGTAAAAGAAGTTAAAGATTACTTAGAACGTGGAAACATTCGCAATTCAGTGAATTATCCGGATTGTAACGCAGGATCGATTAGTGGGAAAGTGCGTTTAGCAATTAATCATCGTAACATTCCGAACATGTTGGCTCAGTTTACAGGAATATTTGGTAAAATGGGGGCAAACATTACTAAACTCGTCAATAATAGTCGTAATGATTTAGCTTACACCATTTTTGATTTAGATACAACAGTGGAAGAAGATATTAAAAAGAAATTAGAACGAATTGAAGGAGTTCTTAGAGTTCGCCTATTATATAAATAATTTTTCTTTTATCAAAAAATGTGGTTTCCTAGAAGCCACATTTTTTTTAAAACATTGAATTTTAAAGACAAACCCTAAAATTCAATTTACTTTTATCACCATTTTGTGATATAATCAACTACAAAGGAGACCAAATTATGACCTATGATGTGTTTATTTCTTTTTCCATTTTAAATAAAGAAATTGCAAGAAATATATATGATAAATTACAAGAACAGCATATATCTTCCTTTTTAGGTAGAACAGGTTTTCTTTATCATAAAAAATTTTATTCAAAAGTGAATAAGGCAATTAGAGCAAGCCATCTTGTATTAGTCCTTTTATCTTATCGAAGCATTCATTCAAAACATGTTCAACATGAAATTGAGGAAGCGAAAAAACATCATAAACCCATCATTTACTTATATTTAAATCCAGTGAAAAATTCTTTTATGGATCCAAGTCAATCCAATGAAAAAGAAATTATTTGTTATCCTAAAGACGAAAACAAAATAATTGAATTAAAGGATACCATTAAAAAAGTATTAAATCATACTTCTAAACAAGATGTGATAGAAATGGAAGAACCTCCATCATCTAAAAAAACATATAGTCTTGGAATTTTATTTCCTTATATCAGCCTTTTTCTTACGTTTAGTGCAATGCTTTTCTTTTCATTTTTGATTTGGCAAAAACTCTATGGAATAGAAACAGGATCTATTTCCTTATTTCACAATCTTTTCTTTATCACTATCGGATATTTTACTTTTTTTATTATCAATGTGGGTGGAATTCCAAGTTTAATATATCAATATACCTATGCAGCAAGAGGTTTATTTACTGGACAAGAAGGAAGAGAAATTAAAACAAGAGCTTATTTTCTTTCTGTTATAACCATTTTATTTGAAACCATATCTTTTTATTTTTTTGCTTTTTTTAAACCATCACTTGTAGGATACATTGTTATCTTTTCTTTAATGATGATTGGTTTAATTATATATTGTGTTTATATCATTTACCGTAAGTTTATTATTTCTATTTTGCAAAGCTTAACCATTTGGATTCAAGTTTTTTTAGGGTTTTCAATTGTTTGTTCCATTACTTTCTTTTGTAATATGATACCGTGGAATCAATTTTCTTTTTCCAGTCACAACATATTAATTGCAACATTAACTTTTGTAACGACACTCAGTTATTTAATCCTTGTTTATATTGATACCAATATGAGGCTCATCTTTGGGCTATCCTATCACGATGTTTTTCGTATTTTAGGATTTATGGTTCTTAACTTCTGTTTAGATGCTATTTTCTCATCTATTGCAATGACATGGGTTAAAAAAGGAATTGGATTAACTATTCTTGTCATATATGCCATTTTAATGGTATTCTTGCGTGGCTGGATCCATGCATTATCCTCTGCTGATGTGGAATCATTAGAAAGAGAACAATTTAAAAAAGTAACCTCATTTATTGGAGTTATTCCCATGAGTTTATTTATTTATCTTTTTTTCTTTCTTACTTTCACTTGTTTTTATCGCTTATTGCTTCCCAAACCATGCATTTTTGATAAGCTTCCTTTGATTCTTCATCTGATATTTGTCTTACTTTCCTTCATCATTTTAATTTGTATGATTTTTTATTTTACACAATTTCATTTAAATCAAAGAACCATTCAAAAAAATATAGGTCGATTTTTCTTTGATTTGTTCTTTTTAGTCATTATTCTATTGATGATGACATGTCTTAGTGCATTATGTTTATATCAAAATAGCATAGGAGTTATTTTAAATTGGATGATGATGATCTTCTTAGGTATTCTTTCCTTCCAAATGGCAAGACATGCACTCATCTTTTCACGCTCAAGTATTTTCTCAAAAATGAATAGGAGATGAAAACCATGGCAAAAAATAATAAAATAGAAAAAACACAAGTAATGCGTATATTAGATCAAAAGAAAATTCCATATGAAGTTCATACATATGATGAAAATATTACAGATGGAATGATGATTGCGAAAATATTAGAAGAAGATATGCATCGAGTTTTTAAAACACTTGTAACAGTGGGATCCAATCATTTATATTATGTTTTTGCCATCCCTGTTTGTGAAACACTCGATTTAAAAAAAGCAGCTAAAGTGAGTGGAGTAAAATCCATTGAAATGATTAAGCAAAAAGACTTACTTCCATTAACCGGATATATTCATGGAGGTTGTTCCATGATTGGCATGAAAAAAGTTTTTCCAACTTGGATAGATGAATCAGCCAAAAACTTTGATAAGATTTGTTTTAGTGCTGGAAAAATTGGTTATCAAGTGGATATGAACCTAAATGACTTAGAAAAAGTCGTATTTATACAATTTTCATCTTTAATTAGTGAATAGGAGAAAGATATGCATTTATATTATTATTTAATTGTTCTTGGTATTGTCAGTTTTATTACACTGATTTTATATATTAGTGATAAAAGAAAAGCCATAAAAGGAAAATGGCGTATTCCAGAAAAAGTATTATTAGGTTGTTCTTTTTGTTTTGGCGCCATTGGTGGACTCATTGGGATGTATATATTTCGTCATAAAACGAAGCATTGGTACTTTATTGTTATTAATTTTTTAGGATTCTTATGGCAAATTGCTTTAGGTATTTTCTTATTGTATCAATTTGGATGGTAGAAAGAGTATTTTATGGAACAAAACGAATCCTACGTTATCATTGCTCCCAAACAAGTTCAAATAAAATGTTTAAAAGAAATATCTAGATTAAATTCTTTTTATGACATTACTTGGTTAACAAAAGAAGAACTATGGACAAACATTACTTTTTCTTTTTCAACAAATGCAATTTATGAAGTGATGAAAACAAAGCAAGTCAGTTATTCATTTGCCGTCATTTGTTTAGAACATCTTCGCTTATTGTCTCTTTCTTCTTCCTTAAAACAAATTCAGGATGAGAAAATTACAGAACTTTTGGAGTGTAAAAAAGAACTTCTTCAAAAAGGATTATTAGAAGAAAATAAAACCTTTTTATCCTTCTTGAAACGTAAAAAAATTATCGTTTATCAAAAATCTTATTTACCCAAAGAATTATGGAATTTTCTTTCTCCTTTTCATCCCCAAGAAGGATGGAAGGTGGTAGATATAACACCAAAAGAGAGAAAAGTTTTTGAGTTTAAAACCATGGAAGAAGAAGTCATATGGATTTGTGAGAAAATATCTTCATTATTACTTCAGAAAGTATCTACAGAAAAAATATATATCACCAATGTTCATGATAATTATACATTTACCCTGAAAAGAATATTTGATTTATATTCTATTCCATTAAATCATCTACCAAATTATAGTCTTTACGATTCAAATCTAGTACAACGCATTTTTCGGGCTTTAAACGAAAAAAAAGGAGCAAGAAAAGAAGAGGTTGTCACATCTTTGCTTGAAATTGAACAAGAAAAAGCAAGTGAACAAATCAAAGACGAAGAAAAAGAAATTCTTTTCAGTTTCATCCGCATATTAAATTCTCTTGCTTGGTATCCATCTGAGAAGGAAATAGATGAAACTTTTCTAATATGTTTAGAAGAAGAACTAAAAAAAGCAAAGAAACCATCCTTAGAAAAAAGAAAAGGAATTTCAGTTATTCCTTTTAGTGATGCTAGCATAGCAACAGATGGATATTTATTTGTTTTAGGAGTTCATCAAGGAGTATTACCAAACATTAAAAGAGATGAAGATTACTTTTCAGATAGATTACGTACCTTTTTAGGGCTTGAAACTTCTCAAGAACAAAATTATCGAGCAAAAGAGGAAGTAAAACAAGTTTTATCCACCCTTTCTCACGTTTATTTAAGTTATTGTTTGAAAGATGCCTTTCAAGAATATTATCCAAGTAGCATCATTCGTGAATTAAAATTAACCAAAGAAACCAGACCTGTAGATATTTCTTCTTTTTCTCATACATTAAACGAACAATTTTTATATAAAGATTTAGATGAGTTTACGAAATATGGAATTAAAAAACAAAGAACATCTATTTTATACGATACATATCCATCAAAACAGTATTTACAATATCGTCACACCTTTAGTGGTATAAACAAAGAAGATTTATATCAACATCTAGATCATCAGTTATCTTTATCCTATACATCACTCAATCAATATTTTCAATGCCCATTTGCTTATTATTTAAATTATATCTTAAAAATCAACATGTATGAAGATTCCTTTAGTGCTTATATAGGTCGATTTTATCATTATGTACTAAGTCATGCATTTCTTTCATCCTTTGATTTTGAAAAAGAAGTAGAAACCTTTTTAAAAACAGATTCAAGAATTCTTTCTTGTAAAGAAACCTTTTTACTGAACGCATTAACAAAAGATTTAAAAGAAGTTGTAACCATTGTACAAGAACAATTCAAACAAATGAACTATCCAAACCAACGATTTGAAGAACAAGTCATTATTGAAAAAGAAAAAGTAAAAGAAAATCGTACATTTCACATTACAATCAAGGGCTTTATTGATCGCTTAGTTTATCAAACTTTTACAATAGAGGATCAAGAAGTAACTTATGTTGTTATCATAGATTATAAAACAGGGGATGCAAAAATAGATTTAAATTATGTAGAGGATGGTTTATATTTACAATTACCTATTTATTTATTTTTAGCAAAACACATGAAAACATTTAAACATGTTCGAGTGTATGGATTTTATTTACAACATATTCTTCACTTTCACCAACAAGAAGAAGAAAAAAAGAAAAGCATGCGTTTAAAAGGATATACCTTAAAGGATTGTCCTAAAATCTATGATTTTGATTTACATCCAAATCAAAGTGAAATCATTCAAGGATTAAAAAGAAAAAAAGATGATACATATGATGCAAGAAGTAAAGTATTAACAGAAGAAGAAATGAATATTCTAGAACAAAAAGTAGAAATGAAAATCAACGAAGCAATCGATCATATTTTAGAAGGAGATTTTAAGATAGAACCTAAAATTATTGAACAAAAAATGAATAGTTGTCAATATTGTCCTTTTGGACACATTTGTTATCACACATATCAAGACCAAAAAATCATTGGTCAAAACAACCGAGGTGAAGAAGATGCCTAATTGGACAAAAGATCAAGAAAAAGCCATTCAATATTCGAATAGTAATATTTTAGTGAGTGCAGGTGCAGGAAGTGGAAAAACAGCTGTTTTAACGGAACGTGTTATTTCTAAATTAAGACAAGGAATTCATATTGATCAATTGCTTATACTTACATTTACTAAACTTGCCGCAAATGAAATGAGAGAAAGAATTCGCCTTTCTATCGAAAAAATGTGTGAAAAAGTGGATCTATCTTTGGAAGAAAAAGAACATTTTCAAGAACAATTAGAAAAAGTAGATGCAGCATACATTTGTACATTTGATAGCTATGCGTTATCTGTTGTAAAGAAATACCATTATTTATTAGGAATGGAAAAAACGGTTGAAATAGCTGATGAAAATAGAATCACCGTCGAACTATTTTCTATTTTAGATGAAATCTTTACACAAAAATATTCTTTAAAACAAGATCTTTCCTTTTTACAATGCATTGAAACATTTTTCTTAAAAGATGATCAAGAATTTAAAAACATTCTTTTTTCAATGCATCAACAACTAGAAATGAAAATAAATCGAAAAGAGTTTATAGAGAATTATTTTTCTAAATTTACATCTTCTTTTTATCAAGAAAAAAGAAAAGAATATATGAATTTGTTGCAATCTAGAATCAACCAATTAAAAGATATGGCTTTGGAAGTTCTAGATGAAATCGATGATGCACAATATCAAGATTTTAATGACGTATTTCAATGGATGTTTTCTTTTCAATTAAAAGATGAAGAGACTTCTTATCAAGAATTACAAAATCATTTAGAGAATTTTTCTTTACCTAAATTATCTAAAAACCAAACAGAAGAATGTAAAGAGAAGAAAAAAAGACTTTCTGATGAAATTAAAAAGTTAAAAGTGGATATACAAATTCCATGGAATAGATATGTTACCTCTGTTTTAGAAACTTCTTCAATGGTTCAATCGATGTTAGATATTTTAAACGAATTAGATGAAAGACTAAGAGTATTCAAAAAACAAAATAATTTATATACGTTTAATGATATTGCGAAAAGTGCTATTACACTAGTTGAACATTTCCCATCCGTTCAAAAAGAAATTAAACAACAATTCATAGAAATTATGATTGATGAATATCAAGATACTTCAGATATACAAGAAACGTTTATTCATTTTATCGCAAATAACAATGTCTACATGGTAGGAGATATCAAACAATCCATTTATAGATTTCGTCATGCCAATCCCACATTATTTAAAGAAAAATATGAACAATATACGAATCAAAATGAAGGAATAAAAATTGATTTAAAAGAAAACTTTCGTAGTCGAAAAGAAGTTGTGGATGACATTAACTTTATTTTTTCTGATTTAATGAGCTTATCCATGGGAGGTGCTGATTATCGCTGCTCTCACCAAATGGCATTTGGAAATAGGGATTATGAAAAAAATACGCTTCCTACACAAAATCAACATATGGAACTGTATACTTATTTGAACTTTGAAAATACTTCCTTTTCCAAAGAAGAAATAGAAGCATTCATGATTGCCGAGGATATTCAAAATAAAATTCAAAATCATTTTCAAGTCATGGATAAAAAACAAGGTATTTTAAGAGATGCTTGTTATTCTGATTTTGTGATCTTAATGGATCGTGGGACTTCTTTTCCGTTATACAAAAAAATTTTTGAATATTTATCGATTCCTCTTTCGATTTATGAAGATGAAAGATTAGAAAATGCTACAGAAATTGATTTACTTTATCATATTATGCAATTGATTGGGAAAGTAAAAAGACAAGAGTTTGATCAAACCTTTTCTTACCTTTTTATCTGTATTGCTCGTAGTTTCTTATATGAAACAAGCGATCAAGAGTTATTTGAATATATAACAAAACGCTCCTTTCATCATCATCCCCTAATGGCAGCAGCAAAAAATGTGTTAAAGCATGAATCGATTGATTCATTACAAGAATTTCAAAATGACATTTTAAAGCAATTTGGTTTTTATGAACATTGGATGAAAATAGGACATATAGAAGAAACGATTGTTCGTCTAACTTATTTAGACCAATATGCAAAAACATTTGGTTCCATTGGATATACGATTGATGAATATATTGATTTTTTAAAAGAAATTTTAGAAAACCAATATACCATTCGTTATCAAATGCAAAAGGAAACCACCGGAAGTTGTAAAATCATGAACATTCATAAATCAAAAGGATTGGAATTTCCTATTTGTTATTTTAGTGGAATATATAAAACATTTAATCAAGAAGACCAAAAGAAAAAATTCTTTTTATCAGAGGATTATGGAATCATTGTTCCCAACGATTCCTTAGAAAATCAACATACTTTTTTAAGAGAACTTTATTTAGAACAAATGAAAAAAGAAGATTTATCAGAAAAACTTCGTTTGTTTTATGTTGCTTTAACCAGATGCCGTGAAAAAATCATCATACTTTTTCCTCAAGTTGATGAAACAAAACGTACAGATAAAATTCAATCTTTCCAAGATTTTTTAATCCAAATCTATGAAAAACTAAAACCTTATGAAAAAAAGATAGAAACTAGTAAAGTATCGATGACTCATTCATATCAAATGACAAAAGTCAGCAAGTGGCATCATGAAATGAATGTTCAAAAAGAAAAAATAGAGGTTCATCCACCTTTTTTCTTTTCACAAGAAGAAGAGAAAAAACATTTTTCAAAAACATTGAAACAACCTATTTCTTCTAGTATGTATGAAAAAATGAAATATGGGACAAAGATACATACCTTGTTACAACAATTAGACTTAAAACATCCAGACATTTCGTCATTATCTATTTCAAAACAAGAACAAGAGTGGCTATATCAATTTTTATCTTCTTCGTTGCTTTCATCCATTCAAGAAGCACAAGTATTTCAAGAATATCATTTTTTGTATGCAGAAGAAGGCATCCTTCATGAAGGAATCATTGATTTAATGTTGATTTATAATGACCATATTGACATCATTGATTATAAATTAAAAGAAATTGAAGATGAAGCTTATTTAGAACAATTAAAGGGTTACTATCACTATATTGCACTTAAAACGACCAAAAAGATTCATTTATATTTATACTCTATTTTGGAAGGAATAGAAAAAGAAATTCCAATTGTTTGATTCGTTTGCATTAAATGAAGCATTATGATATAATAAATATGAATAGTCAAGTAAAATAATTACAATAGTCATAACTACAATGGTAATAGATTCTTATGGAAAAAGAAAGGTGTGAATAGGATGAAAAAAAGACCAGTCGTTGCTTTAATGTATGACTTTGATAAAACACTTTGTAATCAAGATATGCAAAATTATGGTTTCATTCCTAATTTATCCATGACCCCACAACAATTTTGGGATGAAACAACAGTTTTTGGAGAAACTGAGAATGTTGAAAAAGTGCTTGCTTATATGTACATGATGGTTGTCAAAGCAAAAGAAAAAAATATTTCCTTAAATCGTAATTATTTACAATCTATGGGGAAAAATATAGAATACTATAAAGGGGTTACTTCTTGGTTTAAAAGAATCAATGATTATGGACATGGTCTTGGTTTAGAAGTCGAACACTATATTATTTCCTCTGGATTAAAAGAAATTATTGAAGGATGCGAAATTGCAAAAGAATTTAAAGAAATCTATGCTTGTGAATACATGTACGATAAAAATGGGGAAGTTATTTGGCCTAAAATTGCTATTAATTATACTATGAAAACACAATTCATTTTCCGTATTTCTAAAGGAGTTGCGGAATTAAATGATGATCATACAGTCAATCAAAGGATGTCAGAACAAAATAGAAGAGTACTTTATAGAAATATGATTTATATTGGCGATGGAATTACAGATGTTCCTTGTATGCGTCTTGTGAAAGATAAAGGAGGAAAATCTATTGCGCTATATCCAAGAGGAAAAAAAGACCAAGTCACCTCTTTAATGGTAGATGGTCGTGTAAATTATATTTGTAGTGCTGATTATAGTGAAAATCAAGAATTAGACAAGGTCATCAAATTATTATTGGATTCATTTGTAATTACAAATAAGTTAATGGAAAAAGAGCAAAAACAAATGAATAGTATAATACAGAAAGAAGGAAATAAAAATGTTTAAAAAAGCAAATCGGAATGAATTAAGAACTTGGATTCTTGGAGATATGTTCTTGTTTGTTATTGCTGCAGTGGTTGCTGTTGCAATGTTTGGAACAGGGGGAGTTGGATCCATCATTGCTGGAATAGTATTTATTGCTTTAGCTGCTTTGTTCGTTTTCTTTTTGTTTTTAATGATTCGTGCATATAAAACATATGACGAAAGAAAAGAAAAAGAAGAACAAGAAGAAGAAGAAAAAAGAAGACAGGCAGAAATAGAATATCAAGAACGTTTAAGACAAGAAGAAATAGAAAGAGAAGAATTTAAAAAAGCTTACGAGAAAAAAACAGAGGAAGTGCAAGCTGCCGTTAAAGCAGAAATCGAAGAAAATAAAAGATTAGAAGAAGAAAAACAAAAGAATTCCAATGATTTATTGTAAAAAAGTTTTGAATAAATGGGTTAAAGGAACAATTTAAAAATAGAACAAATACGAATAAAACAGTTGCATTCAAAGAAGTATAGTACTTCCTGTAAAATGCAACTTTTTATATTTAAACAATCACTTCTTGAAAAAAGTATTTTTAAGCAACTTTAATATGATCTAATACTTTAGATCTCACTTTGCGCTCCAATAGAAAGAATAATAAATATTTTTTAGGTCATTTTATTTTTCTATCCCTTGAAATAGGTTTTTCAAGTTTTAATAAAGATAAACATAACTTGTTCATAATACTATGGTTATGAAAAAAATTAGAATTCAAAGTTTTATTATATTTTAACAACTTAAATAACATCTTTTTAGTAAAAAAAATTAAACCATCAACTTTAATTTTATCTAAATAGTTGTTTATAAATTCTTAATTTTTTCATTAATTTGAACCTATAAACAAGAAAGAAATAATCATTTTTTTGTATATCTCTAATTTTTTAAATGAAACCTTTGTACTTTAAAATCTAATCAGAATTTGTGCTATAGATTCATTTACTGTATAATATGTTGTATTAGAAACGCCGGCAAAAAGTAAAGTTGGGTTTAAAAAAATAAAAAAGTTAATTAAATTGATTTGATTATTTTGATAAATCGTGAAAAAAGTTGTTTTTATTTTGAAAATGTGTTATAATGATATCGTGAAAGGAGAATGACTATGGCTTTTGATAAATGGTTTAATAAACAAGGTACATTAATTAAAGTCATTCTTTTAATTCTTCCAATTGTTGGTTGGATTGTGGAATGCTTAGTTAGATTGTCAGTTATGTTAAGAACAAAGAGTGTTTTACATATTGTTGTATTCCTTTTCTTCTTGCTTATTGGTTGGGGTTGGTTCTTAGGTGTAATCGACTTAATTTACATGATTGTAACTGGTCACTTACTATTAGCTGACTAAGTTGTGGTCTTTTTACATGAAGTTTCCCATTCGGGGAAACTTTTTTTTCGTATAAGTTGAAAAAAAAAATAAAATAATATATAATATAATTAGTTTGTTAGAACTAACAAATGAAAGAAGGAAGCATCATGATTAAGAAAAAATATACAATTGCGGGAATGACTTGTGCAAGCTGTCAAGCTCATGTGGAAAAAGCAGTTCGCTCATTAAAAGGAGTAGAAACGTGTCAGGTACACTTGCTTACAAATAGTATGAGTGTATGTTATGATGAAGCTATTGTCACTGAAGAAGAAATCAAGCAAGCTGTAGATAGTGGTGGTTACCAAATGTTACCTTATCAAAAGGAAATTGAAAAGAAAAAGGAACAAATGGATCAAGAAATCAAAAAAATGAAAAAAAGATTAATTTTTTCCTTTGTTTTCTTTTTACCTTTGTTTTATATATCCATGGGACATATGATTGGCCTTCCTCTACCTTCTTTTATGATAGGAACAGATTCTTATCGAGCTTTAATTTATGGTGGAAGTCAAATGATTCTTGTTGTTCCAATTATTGTCCTTAATTTTCATTATTTTAAAAATGGGTATCGCAATTTATGGAAGAGAAGTCCTAATATGGATACGTTAATTGCGATTGGGGCAACAGCTTCCATTTTGTATGGTATTTTTGCCTTTGTTCAAATGGCTAGAGGATTGGCTTTGGGTGACTACGAACTTGTGAAAAAATATCATATGGATTTATATTTCGAATCTTGTGGAACAATACTAACCTTGGTTACTTTAGGAAAGTTTTTAGAAACCAAAAGTAAGAGGAAAACGAGTGTCGTTTTGGAAAAATTGATGAATCTAGCCCCTAAAACAGCACTTATGGAAAGAGAAAATGAAGTTGTTCTTGTCAATTTAGATGAAGTAAAAGTGAATGACATTTTACAAGTTAAACCAGGAATGAGTATCCCTGTTGATGGTATCATCATAGAAGGAGTTACAGTTGTAGATGAATCTATGATTAGTGGAGAAAGTGTTCCAAAAGATAAAACCATTGATGATTTTGTCATTGGTGCTACCATTAATAAAACAGGATTCATTCGCATGAAGGCCACAAAGGTTGGAGAAGATACAACACTTTCTCAAATTGTGAATTTGGTCGATGAAGCAAGTAACAGCAAAGCTCCGATTTCTAAACTAGCAGATCGTATTAGTGGTATTTTTGTTCCAATTGTGATGAGTATTGCTTTACTTAGTTTTATCATTCAATATATTATTTTGAAAAACTTTGAATTGGCGATGTCGATGGGAATTTCAGTTTTAGTCATTTCTTGTCCGTGTGCCTTGGGACTTGCCACTCCAGTTGCTATTATGGTAGGTACAGGAAAAGGAGCTGAACTGGGAATTTTAATCAAATCGAGTGAGGCTTTGGAACAACTTGGAAAAGTAAAAAGCATTGTGTTAGATAAAACAGGAACCATTACCAAAGGATGTTTGGCTGTAACAGATATCTATGCTTCCATAAATGAAGAAGAACTACTTCGCTCTGCCTATTTATTAGAACAAAAGTCTTCTCACCCCATTGCAATGGCAATAACCCAGTACATTCAAACGACTTACCCCACATGTATGGAAAATATTACAGAAGGAGTATTTCAAACTTTCTCAGGATTTGGTGTTCAATTTCAAATCAATGAGGAAACCTATATGGGAGGTAATCAAGCTTTTTTAGAACAAAATGGTTTTGATTTACAAGAAATGCTTCCTAAAACTCATGAACTTTCTTTACAAGGAAAAACAGTCATTTATTTTGCCCATCAAGGAAAATGTTTAGGATATATGGCTCTTCGTGATGAATTAAAGGAAACAAGTAAAGAAGCTATTGATTTATTAAAGAAGATGCATTTAGAAGTGATAATGGCAACGGGAGATAATAAAATAACAGCGAGTGCTTACCAAAGAGAATTAGGAATTGAAAGAGTATTGGCTGAGGTCACTCCTGTTGAAAAAGAAAAATGTATTGAAGAATTACAAAAAGAAAATAAAGTAGTTGCAATGGTAGGAGATGGAATCAACGATGCCATTGCTTTAGCCAAAAGTGATGTTGCGATTGCCATTGGTGCAGGAACAGATATTGCAATGGAATCAGCGGACATTGTACTCATGAAAAATGACTTAATGGATGTTGTTTATGCCATTCAATTAAGTAAAGCAGTTATGAGAAATATTAAAATGAATTTGTTTTGGGCTTTCTTTTACAATAGTATTGGAATTCCCATCGCTGCAGGCGTATTCTATTCATGGCTTCATTTTAAATTAAATCCGATGATAGCTTCACTTGCAATGAGTTTTAGTTCTGTATGTGTTGTATTAAATGCACTTAGATTACGATTTTTTCATAAAAAAAGGGAGGTCAGTCAAAATGAAAAAAGTATTAACCATTGAGGGTATGCATTGTAATCATTGTCAAGCAAAGGTAGAAAATGCCTTATCTCATGTTGAAGGAGTTCAGGATGTTAAAGTTAAACTCGCAAAAGGTGAAGCCATTGTTCATATGGAAGACGGCAAGGATTTGGATGAAAAGATGAAGAAAGCGATAGAAGAAGTCGGTTTTTCTGTTGTGAAAATAGAAGAAAAAAAAGGTCTGTTTTCTTAAAAAATAAAGTTTATACCAATAAAGGATATGAACTTTTTTCGATTGTTTCTTGTTAATTTACTAAAAATGAATTATAATAAGTGTGTAAAGGGTGCTTATATGAATATAGAAGAAGAACTTATGCTTTATCAAGATAAAAAATATGCTGAATTTCAAAAGAAAATCATACCCTCCTCATGCGATATTTTAGGAGTTAGAATTCCCATTTTAAGAAAGTTAGCAAAAAAATGGGTTTGTCAGGATCCAAACCCATTCATTGAAAAAGAGCATCATTTCATGGAAGAAAAAATGCTTGCAGGAATTATGATAGGGTATCAAAAACTTTGTCTTTCAGATTTATGTTTAAAGTTAAACTACTTCTTTAAAGATTTATGCAATTGGGCAATTGTAGATGTTACTGTTTCATCTATTTCTGTAGATGAAACAGATTTAGAAGCTTATTTCTCTTTTTTGGAAAACCTTTGTTTTTCAAAAGAGGAATATGTTGTTCGCTTTGCCCTAGTTTCTTTTCTTAACCTCTATATTCAGAAGGAAAAAACATTTTATTTTTCTCGTATTTTTCATTTATGTGATGAAATTGATCATCCTGGTTACTATGTACAAATGGCTATTGCATGGTTGATTTCCATTGCATATATTAAAGATAAAGAAAAAACAAAAATATATTTAAATCAAAATCAACTTTCTTCTTGGATGTATCAAAAATCTTTAAGTAAAATGATTGAATCGAATCGTCTTAGTCAAGAAGAAAAAGAACAAATTAAGTATTTAAAACAACACTCAAGGAGGTCATCATGATATTATCCGTTCAAGAAGCCGTATTATATGCTGTGTTAGGACTTATTCTTCTTTTTATCATTTTCTTTTTATTTTTTGGATTGATGGTTATGATTCAATACAAAAAAGTTTTTGGCAAAAGAATTGATAAGCCTAAATATTTAAAGTATTTTGACGTAACAGATTATCCAGGATTAAAGAAAGAAGAGATTTCATTTTTATCGACACATAAAAACAAATTATTCGGTGGAATATATTCTTATCCAAGAGAACATTATGTCGGTTTAGTCATTCTTTCTCATGGTATGGGAGGAGGACACTTAGCTTATGCAACAGAAATTGAACATTTCGCAAAACTTGGTTTTCTTGTTCTAAGTTATGATAATACAGGAACAGCAAAAAGTGAAGGAAAGAAAGTATATGGCTTAACGCAAGCTGTTTTGGATTTAAATGCTTGCTTGGAATTTGTAAAAAAAGATCCTAAATTAAGTCAATATGACCTCCTTTTATATGGACATAGTATGGGAGGGTATGCCGTAAGTAATATTATTCCCTTTAAACACGATATCAAAGGAATTGTAAGTCTTGCTGCACCTAATAGTATAAATGATACCCTTCCTAAAAATGGATTTGTTCGTTTATGGATTTATCTTATTCAAAGATTTTATTTTAAAAAATATACAAAACTAAAAACAGTTGAATCTTATAAACAAGCCTATATGCCTGTTTTAGTTGTACATGGTACCTTAGATACTGATGTTCCATTTTCAGTTTTTGAAAAATACCAAAAAGAGGTGCAAAATGAACAAGTGACCTTTCTGAGTGTCCCTTCTAAATTTCATCGTCCTAATGTGAGTGATGAAACTGTTAGTTACATCATTCGCACCAATCATATTTTAGATGGACTACATATTCAATATGGAAAAAACTTACCAGACGAAGTTGCAAAAAAATATTATGAAAGCCTGGATTATGATTTGTTGGTTAAGTTCGATGATAAAGTTATGGCAATAATTGACCAATTTATGTTTCAATGTTTAAAATAAGGAGGCATTATGAAATTTTTTAAAATCATATTTGGAAGATTTGCAATTACAGGACTTTTATTATTAATTCAAGTTATTGCCACTTTAGGATTATTTTGGTATTTACAAGATAAATTCTTTTATGTATATGTTGTATTTTATATCTTAAGTTTACTTATTTTATTACATATTGTCAGTAAAGATGGAAATCCATCCTATAAAATTCCTTGGATTATTTTAATTTTACTTTCCCCTGTTGTTGGAACAATTCTTTACATTTTATTTGGAAATCGTTTTTTGTCAAGAAAAGATCGTAAAAAATATCAAAGTATTAAGGATAAAAACAATTTGTTTTTAGTTGAAGAGAATGAAGCCTTAAAAGAAATGGAACAGCAAGATAAAATAGTCGCAAATCAATCAAAATATATTCAACAAGTTTCGCAAACTCCAATTTTTTCTAAAACACAAACAACCTATTTACCTATGGGTGAAGTTTTCTTCGAAAAAGTTCTTGAACAATTAAAGCAAGCTAAACATTTTATATTTTTAGAGTTTTTTATTCTTGAAGAAGGAAAAATGTGGAATGATATCTTAGATGTTTTAAAAGAAAAAATTAAAGAAGGAGTAGAAGTTCGTGTAATTTATGATGATATAGGATGTATTAATACGCTTCCTCATCGTTATGATCGCTATTTAACAAGTTTGGGAATACAATGCATTAAATTTAATAAATTTAAACCCATTGTGTCTGCCGTTTATAACAATCGTGACCATCGTAAAATTATTGTCATAGATGGCTATATTGGATTTACTGGAGGAATCAATTTAGCTGATGAATATATCAATGAAAAGAAAAGATTTGGTCATTGGAAAGATACAGGAATCATGTTAAAAGGGGAAGCTGTTCGTAACTTAACCATCATGTTTTTAACAACGTTCAATATTCAATCCAATACAACAGATGATTATTCGATATATATGCCACAAAAGGAACAAATTGATGGAATAGCAAGAGATGGTTATGTTCAACCTTTTGGAGATGGACCAGCACCTGTTTATAAACGTTATGTTGGAGAAAATGTATATATGAATATGATTAATAGTGCAAAAGATTATGTTTATATTACAACTCCATATTTAATTATTGATTATAACATGCAAAATGCCTTAGAAGCTGCTAGTCTGCGTGGTGTTGATGTTCGAATCATTACACCGCATATTCCAGATAAAAAAATGGTATTTACTTTAACCCGTTCTTATTATCGACCATTAATTCAAGCAGGTGTGAAAATTTATGAATATACTCCAGGATTTATTCATGCTAAAACATTGGTTTGCGATGATAAAATAGCAATTGTTGGAACCATCAATTTAGATTATCGTAGTTTTGTTCATCATTTTGAATGTGGATGCTTTTTATATCAAACAAATACAATTCAAGATATTAAAAAAGATTTCTTAGAAACACAAGCATTATCAGAAATTCCTCCTAAGAAAGTATATAAAAGAGGAAATATTATAAAACGTATTTATATAGGTTTATTACAAATATTTGCACCATTAATGTAGTACCCTTTGGAAAGATGAATTATGTTAAAGACTCATCTTTCCTTTTTTTAAAAAAAGGTTTTTATTGTGTAAGATAAAAAAAAATGATATACTATTGGTGTAAATAAAGAAAAGTCAGGTGAATTTATGAAAGTCATCATTATTGGTGCAGGAATTGCCGGATTATCTTGTGGCATTTATGCACAAAAGAATGGAATGAAAAGCATCATTTATGAAAAAAATACTTACGTTGGTGGAAGTATTATATATCCTGATTCTAAAAAACTGGAAGATGAAAGTATTGTTCCATGGATGGGGTGTGGAACCACATCTAAAGAATTATATTCAGCATGGAATGAATGTATTTTTCTCACTTCGGAAGACTATTTAGATGTTCCATTTCTTTTTTCCTATTCTGATGGGAAACATTCTTTTCATTTCTTTAAAGATAAAGAAAAAACAAAACAAGAATGGTTAGAATTATCCATGGAAGATCAAAAAGTGATTTCATCTTTTTTTTCTATCATAGAGGATTTAGAAGATTATCAAGTCAATGCAGAACAACCTTGGGATTTAATGGGGGCCTTTGCAACTACAAAAAAACAATTAAAGCAAAGAAAAGTGAATCGTATTTTAGAAAAACTAGAAAATATAACAGTTGAAGAATATTTTCGATCATTTCATCACCCTATTTTTAGGCAAGGTTGGTTCAGTCTCTTTTTACCTCATCAAAGTGTTTCCACATTGTTTTTAGCCCTTTCCTTTTATACATCAGGTAAACTTATTTTCCCAAAGGGTGGAAGTAAAAGAATTGTGGACAAAATGATACAAACTTATCTTTCATTGGGAGGTAAGATTATACAAAAAGAAGTAAAAGAACTAAAAATTGTAAATCAAAATCATTGTAATGGAGTTCTATTTTCATCAAATGATACAGATGAAGCTGATGCATATATTTTAACACCCAATCCTTATTATACTATTCATCATTTATTAAAAGGAAAATCAAATGATCGTCGTTTTCTTTTACGTTATGAAAATCATCAAGATTATCCAATTCGTAGTGGAGTACATATTGTTTGGCATATCAAAGAAGATCTAAAACAAGAAGGAATTTATATCTTCTCTTGTGAACCTTTTAAAGTTGCAAGAAATTATTGTTCCGAACTTGCTTTACATATTCATGGATCTTTACATGAAATTTATTGTACCATTCATCAAGATGATTTAGATTATGAATATTGGGTGAGTTTAGAAAGAAATAGTTTTTTATATGAAAAGAAGATCAATGATTTAAAGAAAATCATTGATGAAAGAATGAAAACAATTTATACGCAATTAAAAGATTTTCAATGGAAAAAGAAAATACAAATGGTAGCTTTATATACGCCTATTCAGTATGAAAAAGCAACCAATGCATATAAAGGTTCTATATATTCCTTTCAGATTACTCCAAAAGGGAAAGGAATTTATCACACGGGAGAAACAGACATTCATAATGTTTATTTAGCAAATCAATGGATGACTTCACCAGGAGGAATGGATAGTGCATTTTTAGCTGGTAAGTTTGCTCTTGAAAGATTGAAAGTTAAAATGAGAAAGGAAATTAAAAAGAAATGAAAGCCGTTCTTTTGCTTCATGGTTTTGCAACAGATCAAAGAGATTTTGACCCCATCATTCCTGCTTTAAGTACCCTATA
>CANQVW010000007.1 GCA_947627395.1 uncultured Bacilli bacterium
GCCATTCCTGTAACTGGGGGAAAACATTTAAAAGAAAATTATGTAGGTTCACATATTCAAAACTATGATTCTATGTGGATGTTGTCTCATTTCAAAGGCCATGCCATGGGTGGCTTTGGAGGTGCATTGAAAAACATGTCCATTGGTGTTGCATCTTCACGTGGTAAAACATGGATTCATACCGCTGGTAAATGTGATGTTGTAGCTAAATTATGGGATCACATTGGTAAACAAGATGATTTCTTAGAAAGTATGGCTGAAGCCGATGAATCTGTTATTCGTTATATGAAAGGAAACATTGTTTATATCAATGTAATGAACAATCTATCCATTGATTGTGATTGTGATTCACATCCAGAAGATCCTTGTATGAAAGATATTGGTATCACTGCAAGCCTAGATCCAGTAGCTGTTGATAAAGCTAGTATAGATTTAATTTATCAATCTAAAGATCCAGGTAGGGATCATTTCTTAGAAAGAGTTGAATCAAGACATGGAATTCATACCATTGAACATGCTGAAGAATTAGGCATTGGAACAACAGATTATGAATTTATTTCTATCGATGAATAAGGGCATAGTGCCCTTTTTTAAATTTTCTAAAAATATCCATATTTTTTTCTTTCTATTTTTTTAAAAATAAGATATAATATAATTATAAATATTGAATATAAGGAGAGGAAAGATGAAAAAAATGTTAATGTTTATTTTTATTGGACTAATGATGTTTGGATTAGTTGGTTGTAGTAAAAATGATAGTAGCAAGGAAAAAGAATTAGAAGATAGAATTAGCACTTTAGAAAGTCAAATTGAAGCTTTATTAGAAGCTATGGGTGGATCTTCTAATGAACAATTAACTAAATTACAAGATGAAGTAAGAAGTCTACAAAAAAGTAATGCTTTATTAGTAGATTCAAATAAACAACATGAAAAAAGAGAAGAAGAATTAGAAAATAGTTTAGCTGAAATGGAAGCTTATGTTGAAGAATTAAATCGTAAATTCAATAGCGCAGGATTAGTAGATAGTTCTATCGCTATCCATTTAGCAAAAGAATATCATTTAGTAGTTGGTGATACTTTCCAATTATTTTATCGTAGTATTGTTCAAGCAGTAGATCCTTATGGATATTATATTCGCTTAAAAGGAACAGTTGGTCATGCTTATAATCGTTATTATGAATTTCAACCTCAAGCAAGTGATGCCGGAAAAACGTATGATTTGACTGTTGAAGTGTGTGATAGCAATGGTAATGTATTTGGAACTGCATCCACAAAACTTGTAATAAATCGCGATAAAGTTCAAAATCCAGTGACCAAAAATATTTTATGTGTAGGCGACAGTTTAACTGCAAATGGTGTATGGGTAAATCAAGGTGCTACACGTTACAAAACTGCAGGTGGACAAATCAATTTACTTGGAACGGTTACAAGTGGAGGAGCAAAACATGAAGGACATGGTGGATGGCAATGGTCTAGTTACATTAATGATGGTGATAGTCCATTTAAATCAACCACCACTTCAACAAACATCAGTTTCAAAGAATATTGTGATAGAAATGGCTATACTCAATTAGATGAAGTTTATTTCTTGTTAACTTGGAATGGTGTTGGCGGATCATTTAGAGAATTTTCATTCGCAAGTGAACCTTTCAAGAGTGCAAAAGTAGTTGTTGACCAATTACATAGTGAATATCCAAATGTGAAAATCACTTTGTTAGCTATTCCACTACCTTCTGTCAATGCCGGATTAGGAGCTTATTATACATTAAATCAAAGTTACGGAGATAACTACGGGCAACTAGTCACTGCTATGAATTATGATGATTTCTTACAAGCATGGGCTGAAGATGAAAATTATAAATCATTCTTACGCTATGAAGATAGTAAAGGTCAATTTGATTCTGAATACAATATGCCAACTGAAGGTAAAAATGTGAACAATCAAAATCCAACACAAGAACAAGTGGGTAATGCCATGGGAATGCATCCATCAAATAACGGATACAAACAAATTGGCGATGCTTTCTTCCGCGCTTTAATGCATGAATGGAAATAAAGATAAGAATCACACCTAGATATTTAGGTGTGTTTTCTTATGTTTTCAAAAAAAGTTTTAATTTTTTTGAATTAGTTATTGACAAGAAAAAAAGTAAAGCGTATAATATTATTGATGTTAGTTAAAACTAACTAATTAGGTTGCTCACAACCTTTTTAAAAGCAACATAAGTTAGTTATAGCTAACATAAGCTGGAAACAGCTTTTTTAAAGGTTTATAGGTTAGAGATAACTAACTAAGAAAGGAGATTTCATGAAGGAAAACATGTTACCATTAACTGTAGCTCCCAAAAATCACCCATTAAAAATTCTTAAAATTTACATGGATGAAAAGACCAAACATCATTTAGATAATTTGGGAATCTTAGTTGGAGGAGTTTTAGAAAGTATCACAGATGTGAAGGGAAATGTTATTATTAAAGTTAAAAATGGTAAAGTTGCAGTGAACCAAGAAGTGGCAAGTAAAATATATGTGACTGCTGTATAACAAATTTTTCATTATGATAAATAGGAGGTAAAGAATGGAAAAATTATTAAAATCATTTCAAATGAATGAAATCGGAAAAGTAAAACGAATTGAAGCAACAAGTAGAATTCGTCAAAGATTGTTTGATATGGGAATTACTCCAGGAACAGAAATTTTATTAAAAAAAATAGCACCCCTAGGAGATCCTATTGAAGTTCGTGTTCGAGGTTATGAATTGTCCTTAAGAAAAAGTGAAGCTGAAGGAATTATTATGGAGGTAGGAGAATGATAAAAGTTGCTTTGATTGGAAATCCAAACTGTGGGAAAACGACATTATTTAATGCATTGACAGGAGCAACTGCACATGTAGGAAATTGGCCAGGAGTCACTATTGAAAAGAAAGAAGGAGTTTATAAAAAATCAAAAGAACCTCTTGAAATTGTCGATTTACCTGGAATATATTCCTTAAGTCCTTATACTCCCGAAGAAGTTGTTTCAAGAAATTTTTTGATTGATGAAAAGCCTGATGTTGTTATTAATATTATTGATGCCACCAATTTAGAAAGAAATCTCTATTTAACAACACAAGTCTTAGAAGTAGATATCCCTATTGTTGTGGCATTGAATATGATGGATATTTTAGAAAAAGAAAATACTACGATTGATATAGCTCTACTAGAAAAAGAATTAGGAGCTCCAGTCGTTTGTGTGAGTGCTTTGAAAGGAACAGGACTAAAAGAATTAGCAGACAAAGTTTGTGAAGTAAGTAAGACTTCAAGAGAAGGAAAATCTATTCTATCTTTTTCCTCTTTAAAATCATTATATCAACAAGTAAAAGAAATGGTAGAAAAAGAAATAGATATGAGACATCCTATCTTTCATACTGTAAAACTCATTGAAATGGATGAAATAGAAAAAACAACACATCCAACCCTTTCAGAAAAGGTAAAAGCTTTAGAACAAAAGGAGCCACTAGATGAATTTGAAGGTGATTTTGGTGGTAAAGTTGCGGATGCAAGATATCAATATATCTCCCTTCATTTTTCAAATGCCATCAAAAAAAAGGAAGAAAATCAAACATTAACAAAAAGTGATAAAATAGATAAAGTATTAACTCATCGTATTTGGGGTATACCTATTTTTCTTGCCATTATGTTTTTAGTATTTCATCTTACATTTAGTGAAAATTTATTCTTTATTGGAGCATTCATTAAAGAAGGTACATTTGATATTCCCATTATTGGAACAGATGCTATCAATTCACCTGGAGTGATGTTACAATCTTGTATGGAATGGTTGACATCTACTATTGGTGATGCTCTAAGTGGATGGTTAGAAAGTGCACCAGCATGGGTGAGCAGTTTAATTGTTGATGGTATATGGGAAGGTCTTAGTGCTGTATTATCCTTCATTCCTCAAATTTTGTGCTTATTCTTTTTCATTTGTATTTTAGAAGATTCTGGATATATGGCACGTGTTGCCTTTATTATGGATAGAGCTTTTCGCAGATTTGGTTTATCTGGAAAAGCATTCATGCCATTATTAATGTGCTTTGGATGTGCTGTACCAGGAATCATGGCAACAAGAACTTTGGAAAATGAGAAAGAGCGACGAATGACAGTCATGTTAACTCCATTTTTCTCTTGTGGAGCTAAACTTCCAGTATGGGGTGTTTTTGCTGCTATTTTATTTGCAGGAAGACATGGAGATTTGGTCGTATTTAGTATGTACTTATTAGGTATCGTTGTTGCCATCATCACTGCCGTTATTTTAAAATTAACTGCTTTAAAAGGAGATCCTGCTCCATTTATCATGGAACTTCCTGCTTATCATTTACCACAAGCCAAGAATGTAGCCATTCATTTATGGGAAAAATTAAAATATTACATTTATAGAGCAGCAACTGTCATTACAGGAGCTATCATTGTCATTTGGTTTTTATCTACCTTTAGTTTTACCTTCAAAATGGTAGAAGATGCGGGAGATAGTATTTTAGGTGTTATTTCTAAAGGAATCACTTGGTTGTTTGTTCCTCTTGGATTTGGAATGGGAAAAGATGGATGGAAATTTGTTGTTGCTGCTTTCACAGGTTTAATTGCGAAAGAAATGGTTCCTGCAACTTTAGGAACTTTTGCGGGAATGGATGGAGACCTTGTCCTTGAAGCAGACAATGAAACTTTAAGAGGATCAGCACTTGCTGCCTTAATTGGAACATTGTCCGTTCCTGCCGCTTTTGCCTTCATGGCTTTTAACTTATTATCTGTTCCATGCATGGCTGCTGTTGCTGCTGCGAGAGGAGAATTACAATCTAAAAAGAAATTCTGGTTTACCATTGCTTTTTGGATGATTACTGCTTATGTTGTATCTTTAATCATTTATTGGGTCGGTACTTATTGGTGGATTGGAATCATTTTACTTGCCATCATTCTTTGTGCCGTAACCATTTTAATCGTGATGAAAAAACAGAAAAAAATGAATGTAACTTTTAATCATTAGGAGTGTGATTTTATGAAACCTATTGAAATTATCGTGATCATTTGTGCCGTTTTAATTGTATTACTGACCATCGTTCTTCAAGTCAAAAAGATGTTAAAAAAAGAAAATTCAAAATGTTGCTCATGCTGCTCTACATCTTGTTCTAAGTGTCAACATCATTTAAAACAGTAATCCTCCAAAATTTCTAGATAAAAAGGAAAAGCAAGTATCTAATCCATACTTGTTTTTCTTTTGCCATTTTTGTACAACGTTTACTTTTTTTCATGTATGAAATTCTAATGACAAAATCAACCAAATATGGTATAATTATTTTAGTTAGAGGTGGATATGATCTATTATTTCTCCTATACTTTTTTTCTAAAAATTCCTAATTCTTCGATAGTTTCTTATCTAATAGATATTGAAGAAGAAGATGAAAAAATTATTGCCATTCATCCAACTAGAAAAAGCAATGGAATATTCAAAGAAACAAAAGTCATTCAAAAAGCCCATGAGCAACTTCATGAATATTTTTTAGGAAACAGGACTTCTTTTGATTTGCCATTTTCTTTAAAAGGAACCCCTTTTATGAAAAAAGTATGGAATGAGTTAATAAACATTCCTTACGGAGAAACAAAATCTTATCAACAAATAGCTAAACAAATAGGTCAGCCAAAAGCTTGTCGTGCAGTTGGAAAAGCCATTAGCAAAAATCCATTGATGATTGTTATTCCATGTCATCGTGTCATTGGAAGTCATGGCGATCTTACTGGTTTTGCTTATGGACTTACCCTAAAAAAACAATTATTAGAAATGGAGAAATTTAAAATGGAAACAACAAAACAATTGATTGCCAACATCTTACAAACCAAACCCGAAAACATTGAAATTGTGAAACGTTTAGAAGGAGGAAGATCTAACATCATGTATGTTTTTTCCTTCAATCATAAAAAATATACATTCCGAATCCCAGGAACAAAAAGTGAAAAATTTGTGGATCGTGTAGAAGAAGAAAATAATTTAAAAATTGCTTCTAAGTATCAACTTGTTCCTAAAGTTGTTTATCTAGATATTCAAACGGGATACAAAATTAGTGAATACATTGAAGGAAATGATTTATTACAAATAGATTATCATCCTTATTTAGATGAAATCGTCGCAACATTAAAGAAAGTTCATTCTCTTCAAGTTGTAACCAATGCTTATGATCCACTAAAACGACTAACCCAATATGAAGATTATTTAAAGGAATTTCATTATGAATTCCCAGAAAAATATATTACCTTAAAAAGCCAATTCTTAAAACTTCATGAAGAATTTAAAGATGAACCTTTATGTTTTTGCCATGGAGATGCCCAACGTGCGAATTGGGTTTATGGAGATCATCTATACTTATTAGATTATGAATTCAGTGGGATGAATGATCCATATTATGATATTGCTTGCTTTGGAAATGATTGTATTGATGATGCCGGTGTTCTTTTAGAACATTACTTAGGAAGAAAACCAACACATCAAGAAATGAAACATTTGTATTTATGGCGTATCTATCAAGGATTCCAATGGTTTAATGTTGCTATGTATAAAGAAAAAATAGGATTAAGTAAAGAACTAAATATTGATTTTCTTCAGACTGCTTTTTACTTTTTAGGTATGGCTGAAGAATTATTATCAAAAGTAAAATAAAAGGAAACTTATGAAATTTGTTCTCACTTCAAAAGAGATGAAACAAGTGGATCAATATGTAATAGATCATGGAACATCCTCTTTATCTTTAATCAAACAAGCTGCAAAAGCGATATTTAATAAAATCATCTTTCTTTTTTCTAAACCAAAACGAATTCTTGTGGTTGTAGGTCAAGGTGGAAATGGTGCAGATGGATATTTTGTTGCCAAGTATTTATTAGAGTATGGATTCGATGTTGATGTTTTGATGCAACAGGAACCAACAATGGAAGAGACTAAACTTGCGAAAGAAAGTTTTCCCAAATCTATTTTGACTTCATTTCCTAATTCCTTTTATGATATTATCATTGATGCTCTATTTGGAATTGGATTTCAAGGAGCATTAGAAGATAAAGATATCACTCTTATTAAACAAATCAATCAACAATCATCCTATAAAATATCAATTGACATTCCTTCTGGAATCAATGGAACAACAGGAAAAGCAAGTCCAGTCGCTATTCAGGCTGATGTATTAATTGCTATTCAATATGAAAAAGTAGGATATTACTTACAAGATGGAATGGATTATTTTTCTAAATTAGAAGTTGTTTCTTACGGAAAGGATGAATATCCAAATACCTTTATGATGAGATTAGAACAAGAAGATATCTCTTCCTTTTTTCCGAAAAGAAAAAGAAACAGCCACAAAGGAACTTATCAAAAGACCATCATTGTCGGTGGAAGTGACTCATTTTGTGGAGCTCCTTACTTAAGTTATAGTGCCCTTTGTTCCTTACTTGGAGGAAGCGGCTATGCAACATTAGCTATTCCTGAAGAATTATATTCAGTATATGCTTTAAAAAATCCTGAAATTACCTATCTAAAAATGTCTAGTAAAGAGAATAAGATGATATTTAACCAGGAAATAATCGATAAACTATTATCTTATCATACCATTGTCATTGGTATGGGAATGGGGACTTCATCTGAAGTTTATTTGATTCTTTGTTACTTATTAAAACATTTTAAAGGAACAGTAGTGATTGATGCCGATGGATTAAATTCATTAGCGGCTTATGGAATTCAAGTTTTAAAAGAAAAAACTTGTCAAGTTGTCTTAACTCCTCACTTGTTAGAATTTTCAAGATTAATCCAAGAACCATTAGAAAAAATAGAAAAAGAAGAAATCAAACTTGCGAAAGAGTTTGCAAATGAATATCAAATTACATTAGTCTTAAAAAGTTCCACAACCTTCATTACAGATGGAGTGTTGGATTATATCAATATTACAGGCACTGCTGCACTTGCGAAAGCTGGAAGTGGTGATTTATTATCTGGACTTATGGGTGGAATCATTTCTTCAACACAAGCAAATCTCACCAAGCAGTGTGCTGTTGCATGTTACATTATGGGAAAAGCTGGAGAACTTGCGGAAAAAGAAAAAGGGGAATATGCTGTACTTGCAAGAGATGTTATTCGCCTGATTCCTGAAGTGATGAAGGCAAATGAATGAAAGGAAAATGAACATGAATAAAAAGATTTTAATTACCACAAACATTCATAAAGATGAATCTTTAGAAAAAACAAAGAATGTCATTACTTTTCTTCAAGAAAAAGGATGTATGATATATGTTCCTTCATCCATGTATAGTAGGTTACATTCAATGAATGTTTATGAATTTCATGATGAAAAAATGTTTTGTTGCATCGTATTAGGGGGAGACGGTACATTTCTTTCCACCGTCCATCAATATGCAACATATCATTTTCCTTTTGTTGGAATCAATTTAGGTAGAGTGGGTTACTTATCTGAAGTTACAGATGAGCATACCCTAGAATTCTTAAATGATTTACTCAATGAAAAATATGACATTCAAGAAAAATCTTTTATTGAAGTAAGTTATTTTGATGAGAATCAACAACAACAAACCAAATATGCTTTTAATGAAGTTGTTCTTCACCGAGGATTATTTCCAAAGATGTTAAAGATGGAAGTTCAAATGAAGGAAGGATGGCAACATTCATTTTATGCGGATGGTCTTTTAGTTGCCACAACCATGGGATCAAGTGCTTACAATCTTTCCGCAGGAGGACCATTGTTATTACCACAAGCCAAATGCTTTGTGATGACTGCTATTTGTTCGCAATTTGGAATCATGCCTTCTATCGTTACCTCCGATGAGGATGCTATTTCCATCTCTTTTCAAGAGACCTCATCTAAACCAAAGGTATTGATTACCATAGATGGAGAAGAACAATGCTTTTTGGATGTTTCAAAAACCATTGAAATCAAAAAAGCTAAAGAAACCTTATATATCATTAATATGAAAAATCATCAAATCAGAGAAAATCATATTACCAAAATGTTTAATGGTTATATGAAATAGGAGATGTATGAATAAAATAATAAAGAAAAAAAGATTAAATGATACGGTTACACTCATGGAAATTGAAGCTCCTTGGATTGCGAAAAAAGCACAACCAGGACAATTTGTTATTTTACGTGTCCATGAGCATGGAGAAAGAATTCCATTAACCATTGCCGATTACAATCCACAAGCAGGAACTGTAACTATTATTTTTCAAATTGTTGGGGCAACAACAGAACAATTAAATCATTTAGAGGAAAATGACTCTCTTCATGATTTTGTTGGACCATTAGGAGTACCTTCTAAATTAGATGGATTAAAAAAAGTCGCTGTCATTGGTGGTGGTGTTGGATGTGCTATTGCCTATCCAATTGCGAAAAAATTGCATGAAAATGGTGTAGTTGTTCATTCAATTGTTGGATTTAGAAATAAAGATTTAATTATTTTAGAAGATGAATTTAAAAAAGTGAGTCATTTATATTCAGTTGCAACAGATGATGGAAGTTATGGAACAAAAGGATTAGTCACTCATGTTTTAGAAGATTTACTAAAACGAGGGGAACAATATGATGAAGTGTTTGCCATAGGACCCTTAATCATGATGAAATTCGTTTCATTACTTACAAAAACTTACCAAATTAAAACAACTGTAAGTATGAATCCAATTATGATTGATGGAACAGGGATGTGTGGATGTTGTCGTTTAAGTGTTGGCGGTGTAACAAAGTTTGCTTGTGTCGATGGACCAGACTTTGATGGACATCAAGTTGATTTTGATACAGCCATCGAGCGCTCTAAAATGTATCAATCCTTTGAAAGAAGAAAAAGAGAAGAAACTTGTCGCTTGTTTCATCAGGAGGATAACTAATATGGCCAATATGAATTTAAAAAGAAATCCCATGCCAACCCAAGATCCCAATGTTCGAAACCACAACTTTTCTGAAGTTGCACTAGGATATACGAAGATCCAAGCCCTAGATGAAGCGAGTCGATGCTTACATTGTAAGAATCAACCTTGTGTTTCAGGATGCCCTGTTCAAATTGATATTCCATCCTTTATTGAAAAAATAAAAGAAGAAAAGTTTGAAGAAGCGTATCAAGTGATTGCAAAATCAAGTTCTCTACCCAGTGTCTGCGGGAGAGTATGTCCACAAGAAACACAATGTGAAGCAAAATGTGTTCGTGGAATTCGTGGAGAATCCGTTGGAATTGGAAGATTAGAGCGTTTCGTTGCTGATTTACATCACCAAAAAGAAACAGAAGAAACAATGAATGTTCCTTTTAATGGACATAAAGTCGCTATCATTGGATCTGGACCCTCTGGACTAGCTTGTGCAGGCGATTTAGCAAAACAAGGATATGCCGTAACCATTTTTGAAGCACTTCACTTAGCAGGTGGTGTTTTAGTGTATGGCATCCCCGAATTTCGTTTACCTAAAAAAATCGTACAAAAAGAAATTGATACACTAAAGAAATATGGTGTAGATATTCAAACCAATGTTGTTATTGGAAAAACATTATCGATTGATGAATTGATGAACAATCAAGGATATGAAGCCATATTTATTGCAACAGGGGCAGGACTTCCTCGATTCATGAATATACCAGGGGAAAATTTAAATGGAGTTTATTCCGCAAACGAATTTTTAACGCGAATGAATTTAATGAAATCCTATGAACTTGATTCTGAAACTCCAATTCAAAGAGCCAAAAAAGTGGCAGTTGTTGGTGGAGGAAATGTTGCTATGGATGCTGCTCGATCAGCAAAACGATTAGGGGCAGAAGAAGTTTATATCGTCTATCGTCGCTCTTTAGAAGAATTGCCAGCAAGAAAAGAAGAAGTAGAACATGCAAAAGAAGAAGGAATTATCTTTAAATTATTATCAAATCCCATTGAAATCATAGGTAATGATCAAAACTTTGTGAAAGGCATGAAATGTGTTGAAATGGAATTAGGAGAAATGGATGCATCAGGTAGAAGAAAACCAGTCGTCAAGGAAGATTCTGAATTCTTTTTAGATGTCGATTGTATTATCATGGCCATTGGAACTTCACCAAATCCATTAATTAAATCTACAACTGAAGGTTTAAAAACACAACCTTGGGGTGGAATTGTGATTGACGAAGAAACAGGAGCCACCTCACGCCCAGGAATATTTGCAGGTGGAGATGCAGTCACAGGAGCAGCTACAGTGATTCTTGCCATGGGTGCTGGAAAACTTGCTGCTAAATCCATTGATCAATATATAAAAAATAAATAGCGAACAAATTGAAATTTTTATACAATTTTGGTATAATTTGTATAAGGGATGAAATTATGCTAAAAGTTGATAAAAAAATCATTGAAGGCTTGAAAAGAAAAGATGAACAAGCGTTTGAGGATTTATTTAAAATCTATCATAAAAAAATCCATCAACTTGTTTATTCGTATGTGAAAAATTCATTTGAATGTGAAGATGTTGAACAAGAAATCTACATCCGAGTATTAAATAAAATTCATTTATATGATGAAGAAAAAGCACCTTTTTCCTCATGGATTTTAAAACTTGCGAAAAATTATACCATTAATTATATGAAATCTAAACAACATCATCCTGTTATTTATAGTGATGAATATGTTGGTAATTACATGGATGAAAAAGTACAAATCCATTTGGATCTTTTCTTTTCAGAAATCCAAAAGGAACTTACACCAATTGAATACAGAATATTAATCCTAAAAATCATTCAAAAAATGAATTATAAAGAACTTTCTTTATATTTTAATATCAGTATTTATCAGTGTAAGAAACTATATCATAGAGCTTATCAAAAAGCTAAAATAAAAGTAGAAGAAAAAAACAAACCTTTTTCAAAAAGAAAACAAGACCATCTTAAAAACATTTTGCTTATGCTGAACTTGTTTTCAATATAAAAAATCCTCTTTTATAGAGGATTTTTATTTTGGATGGGTTCATGATCTGTATAGGCATCATTTGTTTCATTGTCTGATGCATCCACCATATCACTACGTGCCATTTCAGCATCACGATAAAAATAATCACTGTTTTCAACAACACTTAATTTAGGTAATTTTCTTTTTATATTCTTTTTCACGTTGTCCTCCTTTTTATTATTATTCCCATATTTCATTAATTTTTTACGAATTGGATAGAAATGTATCTAAATAAACTCATAAATATTATGAAATAATTATGATTATGAAATAATTATGATTATGAAATAATTATGTACTCACAATTCACTAATAAAGAAAAAATTAATAATAAACAAAATAATATTGAATATTTTTTTCTTATTTTTAAAAATATAATTAAAAATCTTTAAATTTCATATTGATTTTTATCAAAAATTATAAAATGTAGTCTATTTTTCCTTTATTTATCGGATTTATTGTATGGAATAATTAGGTATTATATACAATAAACTACCATTATTTTACCATCTTTAACAGACAATAGCATTTATTTTAATAAATTGTAGAAATATTGAATAAAATATGGTACAATAATTAAAGAGGTGAATTGAAAATGAGAAAATCATATTTATTCATACTAGTATTCATTCTTTTATTTTCTATTTATGGATGTCAAAAGAAAGAAGAAGCACCTCGTTATTATGAAGTTCAATTTGAAACCAATGGAGGTACCTTAGTTCCAACATTAGTTGTCTTAGAAGGTAAGTTACCAAGAAAACCTCATACACCTAAAAAACAACAAAACAAGTTTATAGATTGGTATCAAGATGAAAATTTTAAAACTCCCTATTATTTTGATGAACCCATTCAATCTGATATGATTTTATATGCAAAATGGGAAGAAATAAAAAAAGTTAAAGTTATTTTAGATTATCAAAACCAAGCATGGGAAAGTAAAGAAGCTTTATATAAAGCTTTCAATACTGATTTTTATCGTTTTATTTTATCTATTGATGGTGGAAAAGAAGATTTAGAAAATAATCAAATTTTTTCTTTAGATGATTTTCTTGAATTTTGCAAGAATTGGAATGCTTTAGATTTAGATTCTATGACAGGAATTGGAGATGTTCTTGGAAAGTATTTTTTATGGAATACAACAAATCCAAACATTGAAGATCAACCCACAACTCATTTTATCGGTTATTGCTATCAAAATGGGTATTACAAAACCTTTCTTCCTTTCTTACAAACTTTCTTTGTTTATTGGCGAGAAGACCAAGGAGTATCAGTAGAACATGCAACAGAATTTTTTTATGATTCTTGGTCCACTGTAATATCCACAGAAAAATTTTTCTATTTTACACCTCAGACATTAAAAGAAAAATATCCATGGATGAATTCATCTCGAGTCGATAAAGCATTGGTACAAATCCCTGGTGTTTTAAATCAGCCTATTGAAAATGAATTTTATGAACATGATGTTTTTATTTTACCACAGAATATAAAAATTGATGGATGTACTTTTCTTGGATGGTATGATAATCCAGAATGTACAGGGGACGCCATAACTTTTGTTACAACTGGTTGTACAGTTTATGCAAAATGGACATAGAAAAATATTGAGAGTTAAAAAGAGGTATTTATGGAATATGTAACAGCAGTTATTTCCTTACTTGCAGGACTAGGAACATTTTTGATTGGATTTAAAATTCTTTCAGAAAATATAGAAAAATTAGCAACATCTAAATTAAAACAATTATTTGGAAAAGCTTCCAAAAACAAATTGGTTGGAGTTGGAGTTGGTGCTGCCACTACCGCTATTATTCAAAGTTCATCAGTAACCACAGTTATGGTGGTCGGATTTGTTAATGCAGGAGTCATGACCTTATATCAAGCGACTACAGTGATTATGGGTGCGAATATTGGTACAACCATCACTGCTCAAATTGTTTCACTTCAATCTTTTGATTTTGTTAGTTTTGCCATCATTTTAACATTCATTGGTAGTTTTATGAATTTGCTTGCAAAAAATGATCGCTTAAAAACCATTGGATATGTATTTGCAGGATTGGGACTTGTTTTTTTAGGAATGAAATTCATGTCAGATTCTATGAAAACATTTAGAGATAATGATGCGTTTAAACATGCTTTCTCAGTTATTCATAATCCATTTTTACTATTAATGATTGGCTTACTTATTACCGCTTTATTACAAAGTTCTGCAGCTGTAACGACCATTTTAATTTCCATGGTTGGAGCAGGAATTGTCGTTGGAAATGGTGGAAATTCTGTTTTATATATTATTTTAGGTACAAACATTGGAACTTGTGTAACTGCTTTGTTTTCTTCCATTGGGGCTAGTACCAATGCCAAACGTGCTAGTATCATTCATATTTTGTTTAACGTCTTTGGTGCTCTTTTATTTATGATTGTTTTATTAATTTGGAAAGATTTTATGCAAGATACATTTGCAAAATGGTTCCATCATCCTGAAAACCAAATTGCCATGTTTCATACCTTCTTTAATATCGCCTGTACTTTGATTTTCTTACCATTCACAGGAGCATTTGTGAAACTGTCTCAGTGGATTGTGAAAGACAAAAAGAAAGAACAAGAACCAAAATCTGTTTACTTGGATCAAAGATTATTACATAACCCATCTGTTGCTTTGCAACAAGTACGAAAAGAAATGGTGCATATGTGTGACATAGCCATGGATGCATTAGGAGTAGCATTACAAGGTTTCCTAATTAAATCCACTGAAAATGAAAATAAAGTTTTTGAAAGTACAAATGAAGTCAATAATGATTGTAAACAAACCATAACTTATTTAGTAAAGCTTTCAACAACCAATCTATCTTATAAGGATGAATCAACCGTTTCATCTTTACATGATACCTTAGGAGATATCATTCGTATCGCAGAAATATCAGATAATGTTGTCAAATATACCCATAAATCCATTGAAGAGGATTTACATTTTTCTGATCAAGTCAAAGAAGCTTTACAAGAAATGTATCATCAAATTCAAGCAATGTATCAATTAATTGTTCCGATCATCTTAAATAATGATGGAAATACTTTGTCACAAGTTAGAGAATGTGAAAATAGAATCGATGAGATGCGTAAAGAAATGATAGCAGACCATATCAAACGTTTAAATGAAGGATTATGTCAACCACAAAGTAGTGGAGTTTTCATCAATTTAGTGAGTAACTTAGAACGTATTGGTGACCATTTGAATTACATGACACAAATTGTTGATACACAAATGAATCGTTTAAATGTGTAAGAGGTTGTTATGGAAAAACATCAAGAAGTAGAAAGAAGTATTATCACAACTTACCGCAAAAGAATTTGGGGAAAGTTCATTCATGCGATTCAAGAATTTTCGATGGTTAATGAAGGAGATCATATTGCCGTATGTATTAGTGGAGGAAAAGATTCTATGCTTCTTGCTAAGTGTATGCAAGAGTTACATCGTCATAGTGATGTACCTTTTGAGGTTCATTATATTGTCATGGATCCAGGATATCGTGAAGATCATCGTCATAAAATAGAAGAAAATGCGAAAATATTAAATATTCCTATTCAATTCTTTTCTTCAGATATATTTAATGTCGTTACAAAAGAAGAATCCAACCCATGTTATTTATGTGCAAGAATGAGAAGAGGATGTTTATATGATTTTGCGAAAACATTAGGATGTAATAAAATTGCATTAGGACATCATTTCGATGATGTTATAGAAACAATTTTAATCGCCATGTTTTATGGATCACAAATTCAAAGTATGTTACCAAAATTAAAAAGTACCAATCATCCTGGAATGGAATTAATAAGACCTCTTTATTTTGTGAAAGAAGAATCCATTATTGCTTGGAAAAATTACAATCAACTTGAATTTCTTCAATGTGCTTGTCGATTCACAGAAAATATCGAAAATGGAATAATGGATTCAAAGCGTCAGGAAATTAAAAAATTAATCAAAGAACTAAAAAAAATCTATCCAACTATTGATACAAATATTTTTAAAAGCACCTATAATGTTCATTTAGATACCTTAATTGAATATAAAAAGAATGGAATTAGACATCATTATTTAGAAGATTATGATGATCATTCATCTTGAAAAAAGACCTACTCTTGATGGAGTGGTCTTTTTTTGTATACTCTTCCATTTAATGGGAATAATATTCATACAAATATTTAAAGAGGTGAAAGAAATGAATCAAAAAAATACATTATTAACCAATCATTTAGTAAATGAAACATCCCCTTATTTAAAACAACATATGGCTCAGCCAATTGATTGGTATCCATGGGGTGATGAAGCTTTTCAAAAAGCTAAAAATGAAGATAAACCCGTATTTTTAAGTATTGGATATAGCACATGTCATTGGTGTCATGTGATGGCAAAAGAAAGTTTTATGGATAAAACCGTTGCAGAATACTTAAATCAAAACTATATTTCCATCAAAGTTGACAAAGAAGAACATCCAGATGTTGATAGTGTTTATATGGAAGTTTGTGAACATATGACAGGACAAGGAGGATGGCCACTTACCATTATCATGACTCCTGAACAAAAACCTTTTTTTGCAGCTACATATATTCCTAAAAATACCTCATCAAAAGGACTTGGATTAAAAGATATTTTATTAACATTTGCTCATTTATGGAATACAGATCGTTTAAAATTAGAAGAAGATGCAAATAACATCATTCAACTGATTCATAAAGAAAAAGATAAAAAAATAACCATTCAAGAAGATGTGATAAAATCAGGTTATGAAATGTTAAAATACGTGTATGATTCAGTTCATGGTGGATTTGGGTTTTTGCCAAAATTTCCTTCTTCTACTTATTTAATGTTTTTACTACGTTATAGTTATTATTATCAAGATAAAGATGCTTTAAATATGGTTACCAAAACATTACAAAAAATGATGAATGGAGGAATATTTGACCAAATCGGTTTTGGTTTTTTTCGATATTCCACAGACCGTAAATGGAATAAACCACACTATGAGAAAATGTTATATGATAATGCTTTATTAACTATTTGCTATTTAGAAGCTTATCAATATACAAAAAATAAAAAATTTAAAGAAACAGCTGAAAAAATTTTAATGTTTACAACAGAAAATTTAAAAAGAAAACAAGGCGGTTTTTATGCAGCAATAGATGCTGATAGTGAAGGAGTGGAAGGTAAATATTATTTATTTACTCAAGATGAAATCATTCGATTATTAGGAGAAGTAGAAGGAAAAGAATTTTCTAAAGTATTTCATATTAAAGATAAACCAAGTCTTCCATTTTTAAGTGGAAATCATCAAAATCAGAATACAGAATTTCTTCGATTACAAGTAAAGCAATATCGAGAAAATAGAACATCTATTGCAATTGATCATCAGCTTTTAACTACTTGGAATGCGATGATGATTATGGCTTATGCTCTAGCCTATAAAATAACTGACAAAGAAGATTATATTAGAATTGCTTTTGAAACCTATGAATTCTTAAAAAAAGAAGTATACAAAGACAATATCATCTACATTCAATATCATAAAAAAGACCATGGAACCTTATTGGAATATGCATTTTTTGCCTTAAGTGGTTTATATTTATTTGAAGCAACGTATAATGAAAATTATTTGGAAGATAGCTTAAAAGTAACAAAAGAAATGATACATCAATTTTTTGATGAAAAAGAAGGCGGTTTTTATCTAAAATCAAAAGAAGATACATCTTTAATATTATCATTAAAACCACTATATGATGGTGCTATTCCATCAGGAAATAGTATTGCTACTTATTGTCTTGTGAAATTGTCAAAACTTTTTGATGATGAGCTTCTTCAAAAAACCCTAGAAAAACAACTTGACTTTATGAGTCAAAAAATAGAATATTCAATGGATCATACTTTCTTTTTATTTTCTTTAATGGAATATTTACATCCAAGTATTTATGTTACCTGTTTATATAAAGAAAATAAAATTCATCGAATCAAAAAAAGAATGAATCAAAAATTTAGTCCAAATGTTATTAAAAGATTTGTGAAAGTAAGTCAAAATGATAAAACTTTATTAGAAAATAAAGTAACTTATCAAGTTTGTATTGATCATTATTGTATGCCACCAACAACATCATTTAATGAAGTAAATGAACTCATCGATCAAGAAAATCATATATGAAAATGTTTTTTTGATTAAAAAAATTGACAAATAACTAGACAGGAATTATAATAAAGTCAATATTATTTTATTGAAAATAAGATAATATAGATTTATTTAAGGAGGTAGAACAAATGAAGAATCTAATGATAAAGGAAGGATACAAACCACTTTTGAATTTGATTGACACTGAAAAAGCAATTAAACTTGTGAAAGATACATTTGAGCGTGAATTGCAAAATCAGTTAAATTTGATTCGTGTTTCTGCACCTCTATTTGTTTTTCCTGGTACTGGTTTAAATGATAACCTAAATGGATATGAAAAAGCCGTAAGTTTCAAAGCAGTAGAATTAGAAGATGAATTAGAGATTGTTCAATCACTTGCAAAGTGGAAGAGAAATGCATTAAAGAAGTATAATTTCTCAAATGGTACAGGGTTATACACAGATATGAATGCCATTCGTCCATTTGAAGAATTGGATAATTTACATTCTTTATATGTAGATCAATGGGATTGGGAGAAAATCATTCAAAAAGAAGATCGTAACTATCCTTTTTTACAATCTGTTGTACGCAAAGTATATCAAGCATTATTAAACACGGAGGATGTTGTTTCTAAAGCATATCCAGTATTAAAACATGATCTTCCAGAAAATATTACGTTCGTTTCAACAGCATCTTTAGAAGAAATGTATCCAAATCTTTCAAGAAAAGATAGGGAAAATGAAATTGCGAAAAAACACAAAGCGGTATTTATTTATCAAATTGGCGCACCACTAAGTGATGGAGAACCTCATGATGGTAGAGCTGCTGATTATGATGATTGGCAATTAAATGGGGATATTGTTGTATGGTATGATGTGTTGCAAATTGCTTTTGAAATTTCATCTATGGGAATTCGTGTTGATAAGGATTCCTTACAAAAACAATTAAAAGCAAAACATGAAGAATATAAATTAGATTTACCATATGCCCAAGATATTTTACATGATCGCTTACCATTAACTGTTGGCGGTGGAATTGGTCAATCTAGAATGTGCATGTATATGTTAAAGAAAGTTCACATTGGTGAAGTTCAGTCTTCAGCTTGGTCTAAAGAAGATTTAGCTTTATTAGAAAAACATCATATTCATTTATTGTAGGAGGTATTTCATAATGAAAGTATATAAAAGTATTACAGAACTCATTGGAAACACTCCTTTAATTGAAGTAGTAGGTTATGAAAGAAAAAAAGAACTACAAGCCAAGTTACTTGTGAAAGTGGAAAGTTTTAATCCAGCTGGAAGCGTCAAAGATAGAATTGCTAGTGCAATGATTTTGGATGCTGAAAAAAAAGGAATATTAAAAAAAGGATCTGTTATTATTGAACCAACAAGTGGAAACACCGGAATTGGTTTAGCTGCTATTGCTGCATCTAAAGGATATAAATTAATACTGACGATGCCAGAAACAATGAGTATGGAAAGAAGGTTATTAATTAAAGCCTATGGAGCTGAAATTGTCTTAACAGAAGGTAGTAAAGGAATGAAGGGAGCCATTGCAAAAGCAAATGAACTTCATGAACAAATTCCAAATAGTTTTATTCCAAGTCAATTTGATAATCCAAGTAATCCAAAAGCACATTATCAAACAACAGGTCCTGAAATATGGAATGATACAGATGGCAAGATTGACATTTTTGTTGCTGGAGTAGGAACAGGTGGAACCATTAGTGGTATTGGTCAATATTTAAAAGAAAAAAATAAAGAGATTAAAGTAATCGCTGTAGAACCATTTAATTCCCCTGTTCTATCAAAGGGAGTATCAGGTCCACATGGTATTCAAGGAATAGGTGCAGGTTTTGTTCCAAATACATTGAATACATCCATCTATGATGAAATCATCACGATTAAAGAAGAAGAAGCATTCGCAGCAGAAAGAGAATTAGCAACTTTGGATGGTATTTTAGTTGGAATATCTTCAGGTGCAGCTTTATATGCAGCAACAGAAGTTGCAAAAAGAAAAGAAAACAAGAATAAGACAATAGTCGTTTTGCTTCCAGATACAGGTGAAAGATATCTTTCCACAAAAGCTTTTCAGTAAATACAAAATCCCATTCTTAGTGAGTGGGATTTTTCTTGAATTATAAATTAAAATATGATAAAATTATTTTGGATTGGAGCTATGGCGGAATTGGTAGACGCGCTATCTTCAGGCGGTAGTGTTTTTAACGTGTGAGTTCGAGTCTCACTAGCTTCACCAAATGTAATAAATCCAAATTATTTTTATTAACATTGGTATTTCTATAACAATTTATATGATACAAGGAGAAAGAAATGTCTAGATTAGCCAACGATTTTGCCAGTTCAGTCAGCCAAGATTTTTATCGCATGAATGATGCACTTGTCTTAAGTAAATTAAAATCTAATGCAGTGATTACGGATGAAGGTTTTATTGATACAAATGATTCCTCTATAATCATCCCATTTGATACATGTGATTTAAGTTTTTATGGGGAAGCCATTAACAAAGATGAAATTTATTTAGGATTGGTTGCTGAAGCAGGTGAAAGACAAAATCTATATGATTTTGATAATTATTTATATAATTTATGTTTTATAAAATGTTTTAAAAAATTTAAGAATAAAGATGAATTAAATTTTCTTACAGAAAATCCAGTAAAATATTATAAACTTTTAATGAAATATAAAAATAGTCATCAAATGTATAGTTATTTTCATAATCAAATAAAATATACAAATAAAAATTCTTATGCTTCTAATCCTGGTGGAACAATATTAAGTAGTGTTAAATTTGTTCAAATAGCTAAACTATTCAACCCTAAAGAAGAAAAGAAGTTACTTAAAAATCGTAATAAAATTATTGAACATTTAATGTATGGTGATGTTCAACCTGCAAAAGTTGTTTCAATTGAGCCATTCATTATTTCAATTTATAGTGAAGATTTAGATGCCGTTGTCATGGTGGAATATCCTAAAGAATTAGTTGAAATCTATGATTTAAAAATAGATGATAAACTCATATCTGTTAATCTATATTTATATATGAATCAACAAGGTTATGCAAATGATATCATTCCAACAAATTCTACCACTGGAACATTCAGAGATGTAATTCCATTAATTGCCTTATTTCTAACAGATAACGAACATGAATGCAAGGAAAAAGTTTCACTCATTTCTTTAGAATTATGGTCAAGAATGGAAGAACTTTCCCTTCAATATCCAAGTAGAAAGCCAAATCAAAAGAGAAAATGCTTTGAATATTATTTAAAATAATAGTAACGATAAATATCGTAGTAACGATCAATATCGTTACTTTTTTTATACTTTATTTTTTTAAAAAAATTAAAATAAGCGTTTTCAATGAAAAATCCTTTTACATATGAATCAATATAGTGTAAAATTAAGTTATAATTTTTTTGAGAGGAGAAACTAAGAAAATGAAGAAAAAATTATTTATTGTTTTATTTTTCTTTCTTCTTACTTTTATTGTTACTGGTTGTGATAAAGAAGAAGTTCATAAAGAAGTTCTAATTACACTAACAGAAGACAACACCGTAGAAGTAGAAGCAACATCCTTTGATTATACAAAGATGTTTAAGATTACTGTTGATGGTGCTGATTATACAGTAACAGAAGATATGATTGATTCTTCAGCTGTTCAGTTAAATGAAGTAGGAGACTACAAAGTAACACTAACAGCTTCAATTGTTGATAAAGTTATAGGTGATAAAGAATATGAAACTATTTATACAAAGGATGGAACATTACATGTTGTTGCAAAAGAAGTAACAGAAAAAGTTGTTTTAATCAGTGAAACAACAGTATCTAAAGAAATAGAAAAAGGAGATACTACTTTTGATTTCACAAAGTTATTCAAAATTACAGTCGATGGAGTAGATGTAGAAGTCAAGAAAGAATGGATTGATACCTCTAAAGTTAATTTTAACGAAGCTAATACCTATGAAGTTACACTTACTTATACACTAGATGGTAAAGACTATACAAAAACTATTTCTGTTGAAGTAAAAGAAACTGTAACAGAAAAAGTTGTTTTAATTAGTGAAACAAATGCATCTAAAGAAATAGAAAAAGGAGATACCTCTTTTGATTTCACAAAGTTATTCAAAATTACAGTGGATGGAGAAGCTGTTGAAGTCAAAAAAGAATGGATTGATACTTCTAAAGTTGATTTTAACACTCCCGATACTTATGAAGTTACATTAACTTATACAGTAGATGGTAAAGACTATACAAAAACTATTTCTGTTACAATTAAAAATGTTTTAACAGTAGACGAATTTAAAGCATTACAAGGATCTATATTATTTGAAGGTCAATTTATAAATCATGATTATGCATTTGAAACTGATTTATATGAAGATTTTTTAGTATTGTTTGATGCAAAAAATAAAGCAATTTGGCAAAAAGAAATGTATGAAGGTGATTATATTTTCAATGCCATATATGTAAATAATAATGGTAAAATTGCCCTTTTAACTCATGATATAAATGGAAAAGTTGTTTTGGAAAGATCAAATGATAATTTTGATGATTATTTTAATCCTTTCGCAT
This sequence comes from uncultured Bacilli bacterium, assembly GCA_947627395.1. GTDB lineage: Bacteria > Bacillota_I > Bacilli_A > ML615J-28 > CAG-698 > CAKOMG01. The sequence goes on from CANQVW010000007.1 coordinate 22,704, forward strand.
TATTAGAACCGAGTGATTTCACATTTCTTGAAGAAGGTGTATGGGAATTAAATCAAGAAAAAGCAAAACAAACTGCAACTGCCATTACAGGATATAACGAAAATATTGAATATTTACATATTATTCAAGAAAATGGTGTTTTTACTCAATTGGAAATTAAAACCAAACGTGTTACAAATTTGGATAATTACATTGACTTTGAATATGAATACATTTATGATATTAAAGAAATTGGCACAGCTCAAGTCAATGAAGAATGGTTAAATGACTATGTTTTAACAGCAGAACATGAAACATTAAAACAAGCACTTACTGCTGCAGCAAGTGCAAAAAGTTATACTGTTTTAGAAGAAAGAACAGAAAGAAATGTTGAATCAGAAGATGTAGTGGGTAAAATCTATGTTACTGAAGATGCCATTTATGAAGATGTAGTTGGATGGGAAAATGGATATGTTGCACTGAATGGTTTAGTTTATCCATTTGATTATGATTCAGAAACACAAGAATTTACTTATGGAAATGGATTAAATATTGAATCTATTGATTTATTAAAAGCATTATTTACATTTGATATGTTCTCATATGCTTTAATGGAATATGTAGGAGATGGAAAATACTCCCTTAGAATTCCTGAATTATTTATTATGGAAGATGCAGGAGGTTTTGCAGGTGCTATAGCTTTACTATTTGCAATAGGTACTGACCAAATAAGATATTATCCATATGCACTTGATTGTACTATTACGTTAAAAGATGATGTATTATATCAAGTTAATTTCACATATGATTATCAAGGATATATTAGTGAAATAGTTACATTAACATTTTCTGATTTTAATAACACTGTACTTCCAATTGAGATTACAGGAGAACCAGAATCAAATATTACGATACCATCATCTTATATCGGAACTTTCAAAGGAGAAAATGAAGGGACACCTTATGAAGTAAACATTACAGCTGATGATATTCAAGTAAAAATAGGTGAAGATAATTATGATGCAGCTATTATTGATTATAGCGATTATGAAGGATTTACTATTTATTTAAATAATGCATATTATTATATCCTTTTAGTAAATGATGATGAATTAATGTTTGCAAATGAAGATTTAACATTATATTTTTCATTAAATCGTGAAGAAGTAATAGAACCATCTACACAAATCCCATCTTCTTATATTGGAGTTTTCAAAGGAGAAAAAGAAGGAACATCTTATGAAGTAACTATCACAAGTAGTGGTATAAGTGTTAAGATTGGAGAAGAAACATATGAAGCAATCATAGAAGAATATGATAGTTATGAAGGTTTCACTATAATAGTCAATAATCAAACCTATTATTTAATGCAAAATGGTTATGATGATGTAATTGATTCAATTGTTCTTTTATTAGATGATTATACTTTTAATGTTACATTAAATCGTGAAGGAGAATGAAAATAATAGTAAATATTTAAAAAGACATTATTAAAAAAATTATTATTTTTACTACCTGTCAAAAATCTAATTGATTATTTTTTATCAATAGAGTTCTTGACAGGTTCTTTTTTTTAAAATAATTCGAATATAAATTAATTACATTGCATTGATTTAACTATAAAAAATTTTTAAGTTTTTGTTATTTATGGGTATCACTATCTTTAGAGTTCAAATTTAAAAAAATATCATTAAATAAAATCATTTTATTAAATGGTATTTACAAAAAAAGAATAGTTGAGTAAAATAATATTATATAAAAAATCATCAAAATATAGAATATAATCTTTTATTTGACAAAATTTATCAAAGGAAATATTGTATTATTGTTTAGCTTCTATTTTAATTTCAATGATTTTTATAAAAAATTTAGATGATTAAAATATATTATTTTTGCGCCCCACAACTGTAAAACTTTTTGCTATTATGGATTCAAAATTTTAAAAATTTATTTAATAAAGAAGCAAGAAAGGAATATTAGCCAATGAATGATAAAAGTAGAACATATATTTGTATTGATTTAAAATCCTTTTATGCATCAGTAGAATGTATTGATCGTGGATTAGATCCACTGACAACCAATTTAGTTGTTGCAGATTCTTCAAGAACTGAAAAAACAATTTGTCTTGCGACTACCCCTTCTTTAAAACAATACGGTTTAGGAGGTAGAGCTAGATTATTTGAAGTTGTACAAAAAATAAAAGAAGTAAATCAGCAAAGAAGAAAAAAACTTTATCCACATAAATTCTTTCGCTCCTCAATAAATTCTGTTGAATTGAAATCTCACCCAGAGTTTGAAGTTGATTTTATAATTGCTATACCTCGTATGGCTCATTATATTGAAATTAGTTCTAAAATTTATAGCATTTATCTTAAATACATTTCTGAAGAAGACATTCATGTATATTCTATCGATGAAGTTTTTATGGATGTCACACAATATTTAAAATCATATAAATTAAGTGCCCACGAATTAGCTATGAAAATGATTCAAGATGTTTTAAGTGAAACAGGGATTACTGCAACTGCAGGAATTGGAACGAATCTATATCTTTCTAAAATAGCAATGGACATCGAAGCTAAGAAAATACCTAGTGATCAAAATGGAGTTCGAGTCGCTCAACTAGATGAAAATAGTTATCGAAAGAAATTATGGGCACATAGACCACTGACAGACTTTTGGAGAGTTGGTAAAGGTTATGCGACTAAATTAGAGGCACATGGTTTATATACGATGGGAGATATTGCCTTACAATCCATTGAAGATGAAGATTTACTATATCGACTATTTGGAATAAATGCTGAACTATTAATCGATCATGCATGGGGATATGAACCATGTAC
>CANQVW010000008.1 GCA_947627395.1 uncultured Bacilli bacterium
AACCATTGTTATATGTAGATGTAAAAAATGATTAAGGGTTGTGACCTACGTTTCAATTCCTATAAAGGAACCATTGTTATAAAGTACAATTATATATAACTGGGTTAACAGCAGCGTTTCAATTCCTATAAAGGAACCATTGTTATTGTAATGACCAGCATAATAGCTTCATATTAAATAAGTTTCAATTCCTATAAAGGAACCATTGTTATGTTGGTGTAAGTTGAATGAAGGAGGATTTAAAATGAGTTTCAATTCCTATAAAGGAACCATTGTTATAAAAATGTGTTAAGAGATTTTATTAATTGTAAATGTGAAGTTTCAATTCCTATAAAGGAACCATTGTTATGAAAAATGGAAAAACATATGCCTGTGTAATTAATGTTTCAATTCCTATAAAGGAACCATTGTTATATGATTTACCAACACAACAAGATGTTGTAGTAAGAAAAGTTTCAATTCCTATAAAGGAACCATTGTTATTAGTACACTGGTTCTTTTTTCATTTTAAGGAACAGTTTCAATTCCTATAAAGGAACCATTGTTATCATCATATCTTCCTCTTAAAGCAGCAGGAAGTGGCTCAGTTTCAATTCCTATAAAGGAACCATTGTTATCTAATATAGGTTTTTATGAAAGTAGATCACAGTTCGGTTTCAATTCCTATAAAGGAACCATTGTTATCTATTAGGCGTTATAATGTAGACGGAACTATTAATGTTTCAATTCCTATAAAGGAACCATTGTTATTCGAACAAGAAGTAGTTTGATGTATGAATCAATTAGTTTCAATTCCTATAAAGGAACCATTGTTATAACATTTTTTATATTATTTATTAATAATTTGTTCATTTTAAACTAAAAAATCTATTTTTCTATTTACTTTCAATTAAAAATGAACAAAATTTATCGACCATTCCTTATCAATATTTATTTTTAAATTGATAGCTATGTTAATATTTATTTGATGGTCGATACTTCAAATGATGAATTTAGAACATATTGGTTTACCAATAGTTTCTTTTTTCAACATTTTATCTGACGGTAATATATAAAACATAATACTACCTTCTTCTTCATTTACAGTATTCATTAATTCTGCTTTCATTTGGTAAAAAGTTAATTCTGATATTTCACCTTCAAAAACAGATTCATGAATATGAAATAAATATTTTCTTAAAATCTTTAGTACATTTTGACATTTAATACTTTTGATATCATAGCTTATGATTACATACATATTACCACTCCATCTTATATCCTTGATATTGTTTTTTTCCGATCAATGATTTTTCAATTGCATATATTTCTCTTTTCACAATACTTTTGTACGATAATTTTCTTCCTTTAATATCAATTGTATTTCTTAATTCTTCATCAAAAGCATTTATAAAAATAATACATCCTTCTTTTGATAGATATGTTCCTTCATTTTTTCTTTCGAAATTATTGATTGTAATTTGTTTTTTATTGATTAAACGAAAAATAAGGCGATCAATCAATACAGGTTTAAATATATCTCCTATATCATATTTTAAACCATTCTCGGGTTTACTCAATCCATGAATAAGTCCAAAATGCGGAAGTAAATGAGAACAATATAACATTGTTTCGATAATACCATATAACAATGAATATCCATAACTCATCAAAGCATTTAATTCATCTTTTGGAGGATAATTTGTTCTTGTTGAAAAAGAAAAATCTTTGTTCAATAAAATATGGTTAAAAGATGAATAATATATTTGTTTTGATCTGGCCTCTAAAATCATTAAAATTGAATGATTATCATATTCTAAATTTTTAACTTCTTCTTGCAAATTTTCTAATTCGTGAACCTGAGTAAATACAATAGAACGTTTCTTTTGATAATATTTTATTACCGATATCATATTATGAATTGAAGTATAAATCATTTCTTTTTGATAAATAAATAATTTAGATGGATTTTCATATAATGCAAATTGTTGCTTTGAAATATAACCAATAAGTTGTTGCTTTGGTCTATAACTACCTATATATCTTCCATAATAAGAAAAGAATAATAAAGATATAGAATATTCATTTAATATTTGAATAACCGTTTTATTTAAATTAATCGAACCAAACACATAAATTACATCAACTTGATAAATTGGGATGTATTCAACATTATTTTTTGAAATAAGCACTAAACTATTATCTCGCCTTTGTAATGTTCCACTTGAATATATGTAAAAGCTTTTTTTCATAATTTACGTGAAACCATACCAAATCCCAAAGCATTTTTAGGGCATATTCCTGAAGTCATAATTACTTTTTGAATTTTCTCTGTTAAACCAAAAAAGGTAAGTGAACAATGATAGGCTTCATAAAGTGTTTTACGAAAATGCACCCTTTTATGGGACACATTTTCAATAGATGTTATTGTAATATCAGGCATATTTTCTTGGTAACATAAAAAGTATTTTTGTGAAATATTTTTTATTATTCCGATTTTAAATTCATCTTGTTCAGGAGAAAAAAACTTCATTTGTTTTCCCTCTGTTTTATAGATGGTAATGGGTGAAACTGTATAGTAAGTAGCTTCAGATTTACGATCACAATAATCATTTAAGATATCGTATTTTAAAATAGATATAATTTGTTTTCCAAATAAAACATTTTTATTTTCTTCAATATAATTAACTATATTCATAACTATTTCTTCATGATAACTTGTTACATCTAAACATCCATTACTTAAAAATATCAATGATTTAGAATTTTTATCATATGAAGTAGTTCCATATATTTCAGAAAATGTAAATAATTTGAATTTTCTATTTTCTAATTTTTCTCCATCATTATGAAGTTTAGTAGTAGATTCATCTAGAGGTAGCATTGCATAAAGAATACCCGATAAAATACTTCTATAATTTACAGGTATCATTTTACCTTGTAAATCAAATACAATTCTAATTCTCAATTGCTTTGCCACCTCCTAAAAATGAATATTTCCCAATACCTATTTGCATGAATATTTTAGGATATTGTTCAACTTGAACTTTCATTTGATATCCTTCAATATGTATTTTATTTCCATTGATTTGATAATAATTAAAATCTCTTGTCTTCATACCTTTTTCAATTTCATTTAATAAAACCGTTGAATAAGTACAATGATATTTTTCATTATAGTAATTTAAACATTCATTAATTTCATCTATTGATTTTAATAAACCTGTAAACTTTAATGTACCATTATATAATGTTTTATCATCAATATATTCTTCATTAATTAAATGTTTTTGAAAAAAGAAACTTCCCAGTTGATTTGTTGAATCGAAAAATTCACGAATAAAGCCAACATATTCACATGCAACACCAATTAAATAAAGTTCAATTAATAAACTATCATTTTTTTTGATACTCTTCTTTTCAACATAATCCCTATTGATTAAAATGGATGGATAATATGAAAAATTTTCACCAGAAAGAAAATAATATAAACATTTTTCTTTTTTTATACATTCTCTACATGATTTATTTACATTGGTGCAAATAACCTTTTTCATTCCTTTATAAATATTTTTAATAAATAAATATTTAGGATCACTTTGAAACTCTGCTCCTATAGGAAAACGAATATGATAAGATAATTTTAAAATCATTAAAACTCCAAAGAAACGAATCCAAGAGGTGAAATACCACGATGATCTATAGTAATCAAATTTATGCTATCAATAGTTGGTTGTTTTTTCTTTTTATTTGGTGTAAAAAGTTTTTCAAAATAATTATTGTAAAATTCGCCAAAAGAACAACAAAATGATTTATCAAAATAATTTGTAAATTTGCCAACTTGAACAATAATTTCTTTTTTCTCTAATCTTTCTAAAATATTTTGATAGAAATTAAGTATTTCATTTTTATCAACGTTTGGATTTATTATTCTTTTCATAAAATCTTGCTCTTTTTCAATGACAAATTTCATATATTTATAATTCCATTCTTGAAATACATCTTTAAAATGAAGAATAAAATCATATAAAGCTTCGACATATTGACGTTTTATATTATCACTATCACATTCTTTCAACAATTTGTTCTTTGATTCCTTTAACATTTCTTTTTCATCATCTGTTAATTCTTTAACAATCTCATCTTTAATTAAGATATCTTTATCAATCGTTTCAACATTTCCACACGGCTGTGGATTATTTGCTTTTCCTTCCTTTTTTGATGAATATCGGTTCACTTCATATAATATCATTTCACTTGGGACAACAACATCACGAACGATAAAAAATCTTCTCAAGGATTTTCCAGAATTGTCTAAATTTGAAATATCTTTTCTTATATTTCGATTATTTTTTAAATAATTAGCTATTTCTTGATTAGATTGAATTAAATGAAACCAAAAAACATTAAAAATAAGTCCTTTTAAAGTTGAGCCTGGAATATAAGGTTTACCCATTATATTTGCTGCTCCATAAATTTTCTTAGCTCCATCAACATATTTTCCATAAGCAGGACTTGGGTTAATCGCTTCATCCTTTGTTAATGTATCTAAATCTACATTTAGTATCTTTGCATACTCTTCATTAGATAAATTATCACTTTTGAAAATTTTTTTAGATACATCTTTTATTCTATCTAAACTTATGTTCATAACATATTGATTTGTTAAATAATCAAAAGAATACATATATTCTTTTGCTTTAATTGCTTTTATAGATTCTCCATTTGAAATATGAACAGGAGTTATTGTTTTTATTTTACCCATGTAACCTCCCTAAATCAAAAGACCTAAAATATTTTGATAAGTTGCTTTACCTTCATTTGTTTCTCTGATTACTTTTCCAATATAGTTTTTAGTTGTAACTATTATACTTCCTTCTAAAAATACGATAGTTCTTTTTCTATTAACTTGTTTTGAAGATTGGTTAAATTTAATGGTTTGTTCTTTTAATTGATAATATGATTGGTTATAATTAATGGATAAGTCTCCTACTGCTTTAGACAATAATAATTTAGGATGGGAAGATTTAAGTTCATCTACATTGATTATGTCTAAAACATTATATAAATTATAGCCAATAGATTTATGACCACCCATATGAATATACTTCATTTTTTTTATAACTTTCTTTAAAGGTTCTTCAAATGACTTATTCAAAATATCAATATAAAATTCAAAATGAGTATTCTGATCAAAACAAAGAACTCTATCTTGGTAATATTCATTATTATCTACACTTACTCTTGTTCTAGTTGTTTTAACTGATTTTGAATGAATGTCGTTTACTTCATCAGGAAACATTAAGATTTGATTTTGAATTATATATTGTCCTTGAATTAATTTTTTATAATATTCTTGATTAAAGTTATTTAAATCCTTTATATATTCTTTATATATTTTTTTTGAAATATATTGGATTTTTTTTGTTTCTTTCGTGAAAGAAACAATATTTTTATCAAGCATATTAATATTTTCTAAACTTGGAATGAAATCTTGGGGAACTGGAAGTGTTCCTTCAATAAATAAAGAAGAAACTAAAAATGGGGGATTTTCCTGATCAAAATATGTGCATAAATTTTCCAGTGATTCTGTTCCAAATTCATTTTCATAAAAATGAAAAATAGTTCCAAATATGGTTTGTGAAGTTGGAATGTGAGAAACTGGGGATATTAATTCTAATTTCACACTATATAATGACATGATTTATTCATCCTTTTCATCAATAATTGGCTTACTATCAATAACTTTTATTTCAACTTTTCCGTATCCTCTACTACCACTACCACCTAAGAAATTGTTTTCTAATAATTGAAAACCATCTTCTAATAATTTAGTAAAATCAATTGTTTCATCTTCTTCAAGTGTGTTAACTATACATTCCCCAGTAAATACTGCACCTGCAGGAACACGCTCAATAAATCTTGGATTAGCAGTTACATTTACTTGATCAATTTTATTTTCTGCTTTAATTTCAGTGTAAAATCCTTTACCTAATTTACTTTCTAATTTTTCTTTTGATTCTTCACTTAAAAATAAATCTCTAAAAATAATTCGAGTCATTCCTGTCTTTTGAGTTCCAAAAGCTTTGTCTATATTTTCTTGATTATTTTCTTTATTTTTAACATTCGTTAATAGCATTCTAATTTTACCTTTAACTGAACTACCAGGAATAATCGGTTGATTTGTTATAGGATCCTTTATAACAGGAGAATCAATACCACCAATTCCATAAGTTTCTTTGTTTCCTCCTATGTGTAATCCTGTTTTTACTATAACTTCATAACAAATTTTTTCTCTTTTAATGATTTTCATTTTTGACCTCCTAGTAAAAATTTATAATATGCAACAATAGCAGTTAAAAAATCTACGAATGCTTGAATATCTTCATCATCTACAAGTGTATTTTTGGATATACATGCTTCCATCAATCTATAAAATTGACCTGGACACACTCCTCTTCCTGCGGCATAAGCAATATTAGGCAATACTTTAAACAATTCATTTCTTTTTTCATTAAAGGAATTTAAATCAACCACACTTTGTATTTGTTGAAAATATTTACGTAATTGATTTGTATTTAACTTTTCTCCTTGTCCTTTACCCATATATTCACTAGCAATTTTATAGGCATAGCCATCAGGTAAATTAATTTTTTCGATGGTTAAAATATGAGCAAGTTTTCCTCCACTATTGATTTCTTTTATCAAATTGGTATGTGCTTTAAACTTATCTTCTTTTGGTTGATCAAATCTATTACTATAAAAATTAGAACGACTGTCATTGTACATTTTTTTCTTTCTCCTCTCTTGTATTCATTAATGCGTAGCTTAATATGATTTTATATTTTTTTAATTCCTCAATATTTAATTCTTTTACAAATATTTCTTTTAGTTTATTTCTCCATGTATCATCAGAAATGTTTCTTGCAATGCTGTAGGCAATATGTGGAATATATCTCATGTATTTTTTAGTAGCTAATTTTGTATCCTCTAAACTATTTAAAACAGCACTATAAATATCGTAAATACCTCCACGAGATATTTGTTCAGACAAAATAGCTTGTTCAAAGCAATTAATATTTTCTATAACATCAGCTAGTAAATCATTTTTTAGACTACAATTTAATACCGTAAATGCATCCTTGTTTGGAACTTTTTTGGATTGTTCTAGATTTTCCTCAGCACGCTCAACTGCATAACGAATTGGTGTCACTGCATCAAATAAATCAATTCCAGAGCTAATGTGGAATGAATCATTATAATTAGTGAATTTTTGAAATTCATTTTGAATATTATTTACAAGCTCAAGCGATTGCCATCCTGGACATATTATAACTAAATCATCGCCACCAGCATAATTAATATAGACATTTTCTTTACATATTTCAACAAGTTTTTTAGAAAAAAAGTAATCTAAGGTTCTAGATAATGTTAATAATTTAGACAATGTTTCTTTGTCTTTATTTTTTTCATCTTTATTTTTCAATCCTCTCATGAAAATATATCCTAAATTATCAACGTCCATTTTTATAACTGCGATTTTGTTGTCTCCAAATTCACCTTTTTTAATTTTTTCAATATCTTTAAAAGAAATATTTGGTTTGACAGATCTTGCATAATATTTTGTTTCTCCAATAAAATAGTCATTAATAGATAAATAATAAGAGTCATTATGAATTTCTTTAGGGACTTTTAAGTGAATCGAAATTTGTCCAAGCTCACCAACTTTTTGATGAAAATCTCCTTCCACTTTATTATTGTTGTAACTATATTCAACAACAAAAGTTTCCGATTTAGCAATGATTTTATCATTTAATTCAATCATTTTTTCGCAAAATTCACATAAGTCGTGGTTGGTTTCGTATATACCACACATTGGACATAATTTCTCTGGCGCACTTTTAACAAATTCAAAATTAGGATTTGAAATGACTTGAATAAATTTTTGTTTTTTGTTATTAACTTGCATTTTGTTTTTATATGAAACCAATTCAGATAAATTCGAAGATTTTAATTCACTTTCTGTTGCTTTGACATATTCAAATGAAACAGATAATGTTCCATGATATAATTTAAACATTTCGTAATCAATCTTTGAACAAATTTTCTGAATGGTTAAATCAAAATCTTTGATATTTGGAAGTAAAATTCTTCCTCTACCAGAAGATGAATACAAAACATTTTCATACGAAACATTAAATTGAGATGTTATGTAATAAGCAATAAAATCAGCAAAGATATTTAAATAAAATGATCTGGTACGTAATGATTTCGAGATTTTTTCTTTTGATTTGTCTCCTTCTGTAATTTGATAAATGAAAGATTGAATTCCAGAAACATCATAATCAAATAAAACAAATGGGATATCTTGAACTTCTTTTTCTAAAACATTTGCAACAGCTGCAGTTAATTTTAAATGATCAAATAAACTAACTGTTGGAAAAGGAGACATTGTATTTGCTGGAATTGTCGCTGTATATTTTTTCAATAATGGATAAATTAAATGATGTAAAGCCTCATAAGAAGAATAACATTTTTCATTCATTTTCTCTATTTCTTGAATAAATTGAGAAAACATTTCTTTGTATTCTTTTTCACCAATTTCAACAGATATATTAGATATATCCGTTTTAATACTAAATAAATCATATGGTTTTAGTGAAACATAAGAAGGTTTTCCTAATTGGTTTTCATCTAATTTAATTTCATTAAAAATTGAATTCATACGAACATTTTTATAATGTCCATTTTGTTCTGCTTGTTTTTCTGTGTCTTCAACAAAATATTCATCAGTTTCTGCTGGTCTTCTATCATGACCCGAGGCTATAAAATCTGCTTTTTTCACAATGCTATAATAATCTCTATGATGTCCTGCACTTAAATTAGTGAATTCATACATTTTTGCATCAAATGAATTAATATTCAATTTTTCTCCAATAAATTTAGCTGTATAACAAGCATGAATATACCCATCATTTTTACTATAATTATTTCTATAATTTTGTTGTAAATATTCACCTGTTCTTTGATAAAATTTACCAATATCATGTAATAATGCCGCAAGAGTAATTTTCATTTATTTCATCTCCTTCTTTATATATTGATTTGTCTGTGAATATAAATCAAAATAATTAACACGAACATTTTTATAAATTGTTTGTAGTATTTGTTGAACTGAATCCATTAAATTTTTTATATGACAAATATTATTAATATCATTTAATGTAACAATTTTTAATTCATGTGCTGAACAATTTCTTATTGTTTTTAAACTGATTATTTTGTTAAACGTTTCCTCAAATATTGGACTGATTTCTTTCTTTGCTTGTCCAATTTCATGCTTCATTATAAAATTTAATATTTCCATATTAGCAAAGCGTGAAAAATTAGGAAATGATTCATTAATATCATCAAACAATTGTGGATTCGTTGCTTTGATTTGTGAATCATTGATTTCACTCTTTTTTGATAGTATATTGGAAAGGAATTCATATCCGAACAAATATTTAATGACTTCCTTTTGAAGTTCGAATCCATATGAACATAATCGAATAATAAAGTCATTAATTTTTTTAGAATCTAGTAAATTTTTTAATAATAAAAAATATTCAAGCATAGTGCATTCTCTGTTGGATGAATTCAAAAAAGATAAATATAGTTTAGATGAGTATGAATTATTACGAATAGCCTTACATGCATTTTCTAAATCGAGATTTTGTCTATATTTTAAATGGTTAATTATTTCACCAATTTCTTTTTGATATAAAGGGCTACTTTTATAAGTGTCATATGCATTTGTATAATCATATGAATCTATTAATCGCTTTACTTTTTCTTTAATATTGTTGTTAATCATCATTATTGGATGAACTTCACTGCAGCGATTCGTAGGATTATCTTTATCTTCATTAAGCTCTAATTCAGTTTCAAAATCATAGGATTTTTCTGTTGCTCCTGCACTTCTTTTATCTGTTTCAGAAGCACGCGATACTTGCAATGCATGTAAATTATAAATATCACTACTACATGATATTAATGCTAACGTTGCACTCATTTGTGGGGTTCCTGAAGATAAATTTAAATAAATGGTTTCATTTGGATATTTTTTTTGAATTTTTTTAAGTGTAGAAATAAATGTATCATAAAAAATATCATAATCATTAGCTTTAATAATACCTGACTTTTCAGCATCACATTTGATATCTCTATTTAAAGTTTTTATTGCTTTTTGATATACTTGATTATCAAAATTTGGTTCCATAGATTTTGTTAAAAAAAGGTAACAGTGATCAATATCTACATAATGTCGTAAAATGTGTAACATTGGACCATCATGTAAATTACGAACTGGATCAGAATCACCAACGGGTGAAAATAAAATGCTCATAAATATTACCCCTCAAACTTCTATAATTTTTTAACCTTTCCATAATCCACATCATTAATTGTCATGGAATGATTATATTTTTAGAACTTTATTTCTTCATTTTTACCATTTATATACAAAGTTTAACACACATTACAAATTATGTCAATTGAAAGAATTTTCTATTGCTTTAAAAGTATAATTAATATTCTTGTATTAAAAATGTAAGATAATGTGGAATACAAAGAATATTACCCATTAATTTAATATTTCCATCTCGAATCTTAATTCCTTGTTCAATATGGTAATGATTTTTATCATCAAGAATTGTGGTAAGTGACTTTGATTTACTATTCGTAGCCTTAACTTCAATCAATGTACATTTTCCTTTAAATCTGGTAACAAAATCTATCTCAAGTCCACTATTTTTATGAAAGTAATAAAGCTTTCGATTCATTTTAGAAAATGCATCAGCTATGATATTTTCATAAATTGCACCTTTATAGATTAATAGATTTCCATTTAAAATATCTGCTTGTGTTCCATCTTCTAACATAGCAACAAATAAACCACTATCTTGCATATACACTTTGAAGGAATCTTCATTTTTATTCCCTTCTAATGGCAATTCAGGAATCGAAAGGTTGTAACAACGACTTATAATTCCTGAGTCCTCAAGCCATTCTAAAGCACGTTTTAAATCATCGTTTCTTGCTTTTTCATGAATCTTGGAAAATTGGAACTTTTTATTTTCTTTTGCAAGTTGACTTGGAATAGATCTAAATACAGCAAGTATAGAAGCTAATTCTTTTTCATCGACATATAGAGCATTATTATCTTTTAAATGTCGTCCAAAATCATCTTGGTACGATTCTAATATATTTCGTTGTAATTTTAATGTGCAATTTAAATCTCCAGTTTCAATAAATGCTTCAACAACTTCCGGCATTCCTCCAACACAGATATATTTGCGAAACAAATCTGTCAATCGAGCATGTGTTGCTGGTAATACTTCTTTGAATTCTTTCAAACAAATTCGTAGTTCATCAATTACTTCATTTGGAATTCCATTTGCCCACATGAATTCTTCAAAGTCTAATGGCTTCATGTAAATTACTTCCTCGTACCCCACAGGAATAGCATTATCATGTTTTTGACTGTATCCTTTAATTCCAAGTAAAGAGCCTGTACAAATTACATCATATCTTCCATCCTCATAAAAGTATTTTAAAGAGGAGCGAGCATTTGGACAATCTTGAACTTCATCAAAGATTAGAATTGTTTGATATGGAATGACATGAGCATCTCGAATGTTTGCTGTAATCTGACTTATTAAATCATTTATTATAAATGAGTGATCAAATATAGATCTTAATTCTTGATTTTTCCTAAAATCAAGATAAATAACATTCTCGTAATTTTCGTTTGCAAACTTTTTTACAATGTATGTCTTACCGACTTGTCTTAATCCTTTAATTACAAGTGGTTTTTTATTTTTTGTGTTTTTCCATTTAAGTAACTCATCATAAATTTTTCTTTTCAACATTTTTCCATTATCCCCTTTATTATATTATATCAAAGAAATGAAAAAAATCAAGGGAATATAAGTACACTTTAGTAAATTTTTCAAGGGAATATGAGCATGTTTTAGTGAATTTTTCAATGGAATAATTTGAACTTCTGATCAATTAAAAAATCACTAAAGTTATAAAACCTTAGTGAAATCGTAAAATTATTATGATGAATGTTTCATTTTATGAAACTCTACTTTTAGTAATATCATTCCTAATATAAAAGATAAAACATCAGCTATGATAGCACTCCACAACATTGAAACAACACTATGGGTTATTGTTGCAATGAGAATAATGGAAGGAACAAAGAATATTACATCACGTAAAAGAGCAAGTATTGTGGATTTAACACTTGAACCCATGGATTGAAGTAATATAGATAAGGATTTAACCAAACAAGTAAATATAATTCCTCCTAAAAAGATTCGCAAACAATATTTTGCATATTCCATATATTCTAATGAATGATTATTTCCAAATATACGAATAATCGCTGTTGGAAAAACTTCAAAAAGAATAAAGGCAATACATCCAATAATAAAATTTATAATCAATATATAAGTAACAGTATCTTTTACTCTCTTGATTTGACCTGCACCCATATTGTATCCAATGATAGGCATACCACCTAGTGATACTCCAACAACAATAGAGACCACAATTCCAAATACTTTCATACATATTCCAATGACAGCTAAAGGTGTAACAATTCCAAAAGGACTTCCTGAGCTTGATAAAGTTTCATATCCATATTGATTTACCAAATGATTCGCAACAGTGATAATGATCACAATGGCAATTTGTGTAATTAAGGACGCAAATCCTAATGAAATGGATTGTTTACATATTTGATAATCTAATTTTATAGATTGTTTATTGATTTTAAATAATTTAGGTTTTCTTAAATAAATGATACTCATTATAAATGTAAATATTTGTCCAATGATGGTGGCAATAGCAGCTCCTTTAACACTCAACTTGAAAACAAATATAAATATGGGATCTAAAATTAAATTCATTAGAGCACCTATAATGGTAGCAAACATAGCATATTTAGGACTACCATCACTTCGAATAATGCCATTTAATCCTTGTCCAATCATATAAAAAGGAAGTCCATAGCAAATGATTTTAAAATAATCTTTTGCATATTGATAGCATTCTACTTCTTTTGGATTACCACCAAATAATTTTAAAATAGGTTCTATAAAGAAAATTCCTAATATTGTTAATATCATAGATATGATGATTAAAATAATTATCCCATTTCCAATGGCTTTATTGGTTTTCTCTTTATTGTTTGCTCCTAAAGAAAGATTAAATACAGCAGCAAATCCATCTCCAACCAATAAAGCAAATGCTAATGCAATGACTGTGAATGGGTATACAATATTTGTTGCAGCATTTCCATATGCTCCTGCATCACTCCATCCAATAAAGATTTGATCAACAATGTTATACAGTGCAGCAACAATCATACTCAGAACACAAGGAATGGAGAATTTCTGAATTAATTTGGAAATTTTATCATTTCCTAAGTCAAAATTTTTCATCGTTTTCACCTCAAATATAAACAAAATTAGCGTAAGCCCTTGTCAATTGGACTTACGCATATTTGCTACTCATTGATAAAACCGACTTTAATTTTGTTTTTCTATATTCATTATAGCACAATATTTTTTCTTCCGCAAATGATTTTTTGAAATTTTATATTAAATTAATTAAGTATTATAATAATTATTTTCCTTGTTCTATAACCTATAACATGCTATAATAAATCTATCTAAACTAAAGATTATTGATAAAAAGGATTCATAAATATATGAAAAATAAATCAATCAAAATAGGAATTATACTTGCTATACTAGCAGCATCTTTATATGCTATTAATTCTCCATTATCTAAAATTCTTCTTGACTATATGCCCCCAACACTTATGGCAGGATTTTTATATATTGGAGCAGGAATTGGTATGGGTGTGATTGCTTTTATTCGTAAACTAAACAAAAATAAAAACATAGAAGAAAAACTTTCAAAGAAAGAATTTCCTTATGTTGTTATGATGATTCTATTAGATATCATTGCTCCTATATCTTTACTTTTTGGTTTAAAACTGACTACAGCAGCAAATGCTTCATTATTAAATAATTTTGAAATTGTTGCTACAGCATTTATTGCTTTAATGATTTTTAAGGAAAAAATTAGTCCTAGATTATGGTTAGGAATAATATTTGTAACACTTTCATGCTTTTTATTATCGTTTGAAGATATTTCTAGTTTTCAATTTTCTTATGGTTCTTTACTTGTTTTGGGTGCTTGTATATGTTGGGGATTTGAAAATAATTGTACAAAGAAAATATCATCAAAAGATCCCTTACAAATTGTGCTGTTAAAAGGAATTTTTTCAGGATTAGGCTCAATCCTTATTGGCATCCTTCTAAAAGAAAAAATAACAACTCTTTGGAGTGTATTTGCAGTTATGGGAGTAGGTTTTGTTGCCTATGGTTTAAGTATATTTTGTTATGTTTATGCCCAAAGAATACTAGGTGCAGCTAGAACAAGTGCTTACTATGCCATTGCACCTTTTATTGGAACTCTTTTATCTCTTTTGATTTTTCAAGAATTACCACCTTATACATACTTTATTGCTCTTCTTTTAATGATCATTGGAGCATGGTTATCATCTCAAGATAAACCTATTTTTCCTAAAAAGAATAAAACGATATGACAATAATAGTTATATCGTTTATTTATTTTTTATGAGAAATATGATTCTTTTCAATGATATTATGAATCTTATTTATATGAATAATTTATAATATTTTTATTAAAGTTTTTTGAGATTTTAAAATCCTTAACTATTTTAACTATTTGTTTGATTTCTTCTTTCTTTTTATAGGAATCCATATCAAACAAATCATCAATAGTCACATTAAATATGGATGCAATGATAGGTAACATAGTGATATCAGGATATGTAGTAGAATTTTCCCAACGTTACACAGCTTGAAAACTAACACCAAGTGCTTCAGCTAAATCGCTTTGGGTTAAATGATTTTCTTGTCTTAACTCTTTAATCTTTTGTCCTATGTTCATTGTTATTTACTCCTTTTCTATTTACAATTAATATGGTTTACAACAATATTATATACTAAATATTTTGTAATACCATAAATTAAATGATGAATATAAATTCTACCAAAGTAAGAATATTCCTATTAAATGTAAAGTATCATAAAATAGGTTTTGTGAAAGAGAATTCTTTAATAGAGTTTTAATGATTAAAAAAGATCTTAGAAATCATATTATGAACTTAAAGTACATAGATAGATTCTTAAGATCTAAATTTTAAAAGGATTGTGAAAAATATTACTGATGATTATCCGTAGAATTCTCGAAACGGTATTTAAAGATACTTACTTATATTTAGATAAACAACACCATATAAAGTGGAATTGTAATCTTTGTATCAACAACTCCAATATTTCCACTAATCAATTTGTAAGCAAATGGTGGATTATATTCTTTGATAAAATTATTCAAAGATAATGTTGTTCCATTTTTAGATTTTACCTCAATTGGAATAATGGATTGATTCTTTGTTATTAAAAACTCAACTTCTTGTGTACTATTTTCTGTTTTGAAATAATAAAGAGAATAGCCACGTTTAGAAAGAATATCAAAAATCAAATTTTCATATATTCCCCCTTTAACAGGTCCTATTAAATTTCCTTTTAAAATTGCTTGTTGTGTTTCATATCCAAACATAGAAGTAAGAAGTCCTATATCATTCATGTAGATTTTAAATTGTTCAACCTTTTCATAGGCTATCAAAGGAAACATAGGAGTTGTAACATTCATACATGTTTTAATAAGTGATGCACCAAGTAACCAATCTAAACTACTTCTATATTTACGAGATGTTCCACCATGCTCTATAATTTTATACTGAAACCTTGTATAATCTTTTGCAAGTTGGCGTGGAATTGAGCGATAACATGAAGCAATTTTGGGTTTATCTGGAACTGATGCATAATGACTGATATCATAAAAATAACTATCTAAAATCTTCTGCTCTGTTTTATAAACTTCTTGATAATTATTCGTTTCAATATATACATTTACTACTTCGGGCATTCCCCCAACAACCATATAGTCATTTAGAATAGATAAATATTCATTATTTATACTTGGTTCTACTTTTTCCTTATGATCAAAGTAATAACGTAAAGCATGAATGCTTTCCTCAGTTTTGCCAATTGCCCACAAGAATTCTTCAAAATCAAGTGATGTCATTTCAATTTGACGCTCATATCCAACAGGAACTGAAGATATATTTTTATAATTTAATCCCAGTAAAGAACCTGATGCAATTACATCATAACGTCCATCTATTGCAAGAAACTTTAATGCTGTTCTTGCATTAGGACATTCTTGAATTTCATCTAAGAATATTAATGTATCCTGTTCTATAAACGTAACATTATCTACATAAAGAGAAATACGTCTATATATTTCTTTTGCGGATAAAGATCCATCAAATATTTTCTTTTGTTCTGGATCTTTTAAAAAGTTGATATAAATATAACTTTTATAATATGTTTTACCAAATACATCGATAATAAAAGTTTTTCCAATTTGACGAGCTCCCTTAATTAAAAGGCATTCTTTTTTATTTGTTTCTTTCCAAGCTATTAATTCATTCATGATTTTACGTTTAAGCATACTTTTATCACCTTCAATATTAATAATACTCCAAATATGAGTATTTGTCAATAAAAATTGCATCTATTTTGACCATTTTGTTTTCACTTTTTGCATTTATTTTGATGATTATTAAAAGATTTTAATGTTGAAATTAAAAATATAATTTTTATTATGAACTAAAAATAAGTGTGAATAAAGTTTCTTAATCTAATCACACTTTTCATCATTCATTATATATAGCAACTAAGATTATAATAAGCATTAATAACATATCTTCTTTAATCTTTTGCTTTCATTTAATCCTCAAAATATTTTAATCATCTATTTAACATTTTAAGTCATTAACGAGATAATCTAAATCTTTCTCTCTTTCATTGTTACTTGTTCTTAACTCTTTTAATTTTTTGCGAAAATCTTTTATTTTTTATCACCACACTAAAATTACAACATTTTTAAAATATTTGTAACTAACTTATTCTTACAATTAAATTCACTTTTAACGCAAAACATATAATAATTATATTAGTAAATATCAGAAAAGCAATTAAAATGGATTACATTTTTATATCATATAAAGACACTTAAAATAATATCTATATAATTGATATTTGACCAAATCTTTTTAAATATTAAAAAATGATGATTTTTTCCACTTATTAAAAAAACTACTGATGATTTATTATCAGTAGAGTTTTCAATTGATTCAAAATTAATTCACTAATTATTATTTTTGTAGAAAAACTTTTAGAATTAGTTTAATTAAATAGATTTTTAAAGTTACCTTTAAGTTACTTTAAAGTTACTTTTTTTGTATACTTTAAATTTTTATATGTATAGTTTTACATGCCAATAACCACTTTTTTTACTTGCCTTTCTTTCTAAAAGATGAATCTCCTGTAATTTTACTGTTATTTTTTTTATGTTAGACAAACTCATATTTAACTTACTAGCAATTTCTTGCTGACTGGCATACGGATTTTCAAATATATAATTAAGAACTTTTCTTTGATTTTCATTTAAATTATTAACGATGTTTTCTCTTACTTTTCTACCTAAAACATAATCAGGCTCAAAAGCAAATGGTAATGTTACCTTAATAGTACTACTTTCGAAAGAAAAGGCTTCTTTTCCATAATGTGAAACAATAATTGGAACACCATGTCCACTTTGTTCAGCTAACCCCACACTTATAAAAATATCTTTTAGGGCTTTATTTATTGGAATACTTGTTCCACCATAAAAACTTTCTTTTGATAAATTATAGGGAAGATCCCCATAAGATAATACTTCAATTCGATCATCATAAATAAATACAGAGGGCGGAATCATTTCTATCCAACGATTATGTAAACAAGCATTAATCCATGCTTCTCTAAAAGATTCATAATCAAATAAAGGAATGTCTTTTCTTGATGTTGATGAAATTACATCAATTTTAGTAGTGTTTAAACTTTTAATATATGTTAAAACATCATTAATTGAGTTTAACAAACATTGATTTCCATATTCAGTTCTTTCAGAAAAAGATGATTTATCAGTACCATTAAATTTAACAACTTTTATTGAAACATTGCTTTGATCTGAAAGAATGAAAGCCATTAAATTATAAGCACCATCTCTAGTAAAGAAAACTTTACTTTTTAAAAAACTATTTTCATTCGTAATATGAAGCCCTTTTATTTTATTATATTCAAGGAATTGATAAAATGTTAAAGCTTGATTATAAGATTTGTAATTTGAAATTAAATCAGAATCACCAGCTTCAAACATTTTTCTTAATAGTTGTGGTTCAATTTGATCATCTGATGATACGTTTCTAATAAAATATCTACCATCACAAGAATAAGGAATGTCACTACCTTCAGATGATAAAACAACAACATTTTTATCTTCGTACTTTTTAGTTTCTAAATGAATCATAATTTGTGGTTTAATTAATTCTTTAACTCGTTGTCTAATATCTTTAAGAGTGTTATTTCCTACCGAAACGCCACAAATATCTCCATTATCTTTAACACCAAAATAAATAGAACCATAATTATTTTTATTAAGCATAGCAGATAAAGATTTAAGACCTTTATCTAATTGCGCTAATGATTCTTTAAATTCAATTTCTTCATTTTCTTTCAAATTAATATTCATATAAATCATTACCTTTCTAACTTAAGTATACCATAAAGTTACTTTAAAGTCTACTTTAAAGTTACTTTTTTTGTATACTTTAAATTATACTTTAAAATATAAATGCATAAGTTCATTCATTAAATTTCTATAAAAATTATAAAATAAGTGTGTATGATAAGACATCTTAAAATATAAATGTCTTTTTTAAAATAGAATAAAAGAATATAGTGAATAGTAATTTAAAATTAGATTCAGATTCATTATTTATATTTTATAATAAAAATAAATATAGAAAAGCAAATATAAATGAAAGAAAACATCGCTGTTGTACAAAACAGAAAACAAAAACACCACTAATCCTAGCTAAAACTTATGGTGTTCTTTTTTATGCTTTATTTTATTTTTAATATAAATGTCTCTTGATCTTTTTGTTCAAATCCTAATTCTACTAGACATCTTTTATAGAAATCATATCTTCTCATTAAAATAGTATATTTATTTAAACAAACTTTTACATGTTCTAAATTATGGTTTTCTCTTTTCTCTTTATAAAAGTTGATAGTTTCTTCAACCATTTTTGCAATAGCACTTTTAAATAAATAATTTTCATCTAAATAGAATTCTAAACTAACTGAATGTTCACTATATTTTGGATCTACATCGTCAAAATCAGTATAATACATATGAAGATATCCAACAGCCATTTTACCACATCTAACAATTTTTACTAACGCATTTTCTTTTGTTACATATGACATTATTGCATTTTCATATTTATTTATGTTAGGTAATAAAAGATATGGTTCAGCATCATCATCACGACATTTATAATATTTATAAAATTCATTGTTCATTGAAATTGAAACATATCTTACATCATCTTTATTTAGTTTTGATAAATAAAAGTTACTTTCAAGATTTAATTCATAATATACTGCATCATCATCTTCTGGATATGTACTACCAAATGATGTAATGCTTTCATCTTTAATAAATCCTAACTTTTCAAATAATCTTTTACTATTATTAGATGCAAATGCAGCAACTTTAATTGCATTTTCTTCTTTTAAAATCGTAATAACACTTTTAATAAAACTAGTGCCATATCCTTGTCTTTGATAGTCTTTATCTACAATAAGAGATGATATTAAATATTCATCATTCTTTTCTATAGGTTCTACTATTTCATAGTTTGTATAGGAGGAAACAAAACAACTTGCGATAATCTTATCATTTAATACGCCTAAAATATAAAAATTATGTTTAGAATCAAGATTCATATAACGCACATTATAATGCATATATGTATCTTTATTTTCTTTCCATTGTTTTTGATGAATTAATGTAATTTGTTCTGCCCATTCATTAGGAAAATGAATGGTTTTATATACTTTAAAATCAATCATTACGAACACCTACTTTCTTAATTTAAATCTTTCAATAATTCTTCTAAAGTACAATCAAGTATTTTTGTAAGTGGAACAAGATATAAAATACTAGGATAACTTATATCTTGCTCCCATTTTGATATGGATTGCCTTGCAATTTGTAATTTTCTTGCTAGTTCTTCTTGAGATAAATTTTTCTTTTCTCTTAAAGTTTTTAAATTAGTTCCAAAATTAATAATTAAATACCTCCTTCCTTTTCAACAAAAAAAAGCACCTCTAATAAACTAGAAGTGCTTATCGTTTCTATATGCGTTTTACTGAATATTATATATCCATTCCTTAAAAGGTTACTACCAAAAAGGTTTTGATTACTTCTAATTTATTATTAAACATATGATTCATAGTAATCAACTCCTTTCTTTTTTAAAGGTCCTTTACACTAATATTATGTATCAATCTTGATGATTTATCAACTTATTTATCTTTATTAATTGCACCAGTTAGTTGCGATTCTTTTTAAACATTATTGCCTTTATCTAAAGAAATAAAGAAAATTTATTAATTATGTTTAAAACCTCTATATTGGAACTATAAGTTAACTGACTTATAGACACATTCTAATGGTAAAGACCAACTTCGGTTATAACATTTTTTTGATAAAATGTCTAATCTTTCGTCATAATAATCTCGTGTTTGTCTTAAATTTTTCTCAAAAAATTTCATTTCTTTTTATGAAAATAAATTTCAAAAAACCTTTCGTCTCCAGTTATAACATTTTTTTTGATAAAATGTCTAATCTTTCGTCATAATAATCTCGTGTTTGCCTTAAATTTTTCTCAAAAAATTTCACTTCTTTTTATGAAAATAAATTTCAAAAAACCTTTCGTCTCCTATCGTCACAAATCGTCGTCGCCCTAATTTAAGGCATCAAAAAAAGGTCCTAGAAAAATGCAAATTATGAACTTTGTTCATATTGTGAACCTTGTTCACAATGGGCACTATCCTAAGACCTTTTTTTCTTTAAAACCACATAGACGTTGGGAGTCGAACTCTATAAAAAACAGACTGACACCATAGCACACTTGTATGCGTTTGTATCAATCTGTTTCTTGACATTTTGGTGGACTAGCTGGGAGTTGAACCCAGGTCTTAACGATTATTCATTCAGCTTTCTACATATTTATCTAATTTTCTTTAGTTCGTACATGTATACGTAATTAGCAAGATATACATGCCTAATCTTTGAATTTCATATCATAAGCCAAGATCATCTTATCATACAACCCTCAGTAAACTAATACACGCCAAGTTGCCCTGAGAGACAGCTTCCTTTTTGTGTGCTTTCATTAAGCAGCGAAAGCTAAATTTTGTTTTGTGTTTCCGGTTATTTATAAACCTCGGTGTTTTAACGTGCACAACCACGATATGCTTACTCAACTTCAAATAGTCAATCGAATCCTATAACTAGCCCATTATAAGAAAAGAATTGCAAAGATAATTAAAAAGATAATTGAAATTCCAACACCAATAATTCCAAAGACAAAACCTAAATTTGAAAATGGAGTTAATCTTATTTTTGCTGGTTTTCTTCCTAACCAAATAGCAAGTAAACTAAATACAATTAAAGGAATAATAAGACCAATAATTCCAAAGACAAAAGATAAAATAGGATAATCAATTAAATCTGTTTCTTTATCTTCTGAAACTATTTTTTCAGGACGCTCATGTAGTTCTTTTTTAATTCTTTTTCCTTCTTCAAAATTGTAACCACATTCATCACATACTTCAACAATCTCATTACCAAAATCTTTGCCACATCGCTCACACTTCATAGATTTCTCCTTTTATCGATATTTCATAGATTCTTCAATATCTCTTTTTCTATCTTTTTCTTTTAAATCTTCTCTTTTATCAAATAGTTTTTTACCTTTGCATAAGCCAATTTTTATTTTCAATAATCCATCTTTAAAATAAGCTTCTAATGGAATAAGTGTGTATCCATTTTGTTTCACTTGTCCTTGTAGTTT
This sequence comes from uncultured Bacilli bacterium, assembly GCA_947627395.1. Classification (GTDB taxonomy): domain Bacteria; phylum Bacillota_I; class Bacilli_A; order ML615J-28; family CAG-698; genus CAKOMG01. The sequence continues at coordinate 22,166 of CANQVW010000008.1, forward strand.
TAAGATTTCTTTACGATGAAGTAATAATTTTCTATTTCTTGTTTCTTCATGATTAAAAATATTTCCCATAGAATACTTGGCAATATTCATTCCAACGACATACATTTCATGATGAATCATATCACAATAACTATCTTGCAAAGAAATTTTACCTAAACGAACAGATTTAATTTCTGTTCCTGTTAATACGATTCCACATTCATAAGTTTCTAAAATAAAATAATCATGTTGCGCCTTTTTATTTCTTGCTACGACCTTGCTTACTTCTTTTTTCATGATGACTTCTTCCCTTCGGTGAGACTTTTTTATATTTCATCATATTTTGATTTTTTTGATGAGCAATGATAAAATCTATTTCTTGTTTCTTTCGATCAGCATGAGTGACTTGAACCTTAACTTTATCCCCAATACGATAGGTTTTATGGCTATGAACACCAATTAAAGCCATCAATTGATCATAATATTGATAATAATCATCTTTTAAATCACTGATGTGAACTAGACCTTCTATGGTATTAGGTAACATCACAAACATTCCAAATTTAGTGATGGAGGAAATAGTTCCTTCAAAGATTTCTCCAATATGATTTTCCATATATTCAGCCATTTTCATATCGTTCACTTCATATTCACAACTAATAGCATCTCTTTCTTTTTTACTACTTTGAACAGATGCATTCATAATCATTTGTAATCGACTCATTTGGTCTTCTACACTGACTTGTCCTAAGAATAAATAAGATCTAAGTAGGCGATGAACAATTAAATCTGGGTAACGTCTAATGGGGGAAGTAAAATGAGTGTAACAAGAACTAGCTAAGCCATAATGACCAATATTTTCATAGCTGTACTTTGCTTTAGCCATCATTCTTAGTAACATGGTGGATAAACCAAAATCAACTTGCTCTAACAACTTTTGTAAAGATTTTGGGGTGACTTTATTTCCATGGACTTTGAATGAATAATTTGTGTTTTTGATGATTCTTTGAAATTGTTTTAACTTTTCACTACTGGGTACATCATGAATTCGATAAATCATGGGTAAATCCATTTGGGTAATATAGGTGGCAACTGTTTCATTGGCAATCAACATAAACTCTTCAATTAACTTTTCTCCTTCTTTTCTTGTGCGAAGAAGAATATCAATTGGTTTTCCTTTTTCATCAACAATGATTTTAGCTTCTGGAATATTAAACTCTAAACTACCTCTTTTATATCTCATTTGATTTAAAATATGAGATAATTCTTGCATCATGTATAATTCTTGTTCAATATCTTGATATTTTTGATCATGATGACCTTCTAAGATAAGATTCACTTGATCATAGGTCATTCGATGTAAAGTTTCAATCCACCCCTCAAAAATATTAGAGGAAACTACTTTACCTTCATGGTCAATTTCCATTTCACAAGCTATCACCAATTTAGGTGTTTTTTCATTTAATGAGCATAAATCATTACTTAACTTGTGAGGTAACATGGGAATAACACGATCAGTTAGATATACACTTGTTCCTCTTTCGTAAGCTTCTTGATCTAGGGGACTATCTTCTTTCACAAAGTAACTTACATCGGCAATATAAACTCCTAATAAATAATTTCCATTGTCTAACTTTTCGATTGAAACAGCATCATCTAAATCTTTCGCATCGCTTCCATCAATGGTAATGATTTTACGTTTGACGTGGGTTCTTCTTTTGATTTCATCATCCAGATGAAGAAGATAGTCTTTTGTGACTTCTTCCACATCTTCCATCACTTTTTGAGAAAATTCTTGAACAAAACCATATTCTATCGCAATGGTGGATACATCAATACCAACATCATTTTGATTTCCAATGATCTTTTGAACATGAGCTAAAGCACAATCATCGTGAATATATTCATCAATTTTTACAAGCACAATGTCATCAACAACACTTAAACCAAAGTCAGTTACTTCAAGATGAATTTTTAAGGAAGAATCTTTGGGTGAAAATATCTTTTTCCCATCTTGTTCAATGACTTTTCCCACCACTTGTTTTAAATTTCTTTCAATGACTTTAATAACGACAGCTTCTGTTTTTCCTTCATATACACAAGAATGGAGTTTACGAAACAAAACTTTATCTTGATCCATTGCTGAATGAGTATCTTCTTTTGCTACATAATACTCTTCCATATCTTGAGTTTGAATAAAACCAAAACCTCTTTCTTTAATGGTAATTTTTCCAATAAATAAACCAGCACGAGAAAGTAAATCAATGTGGTGATTTCTACTTTCATGTAGAAGATAGGATGCAATCATTTGATGAACGATTTCTTCTATTTCTTGAGTAGAATAGGATAAATTCTTTTCTCGTAAGTAAAGATGAATTTGATGAATGAATTCTTTTTTTTCTAAAGAAGGACTCTTTCTTTCTTTAAGATAATCTAGAATTTCATTTTTGATTTGTTCATCTTCATGTAAATTATTCATTGTTGAATTATTCATGTCATATGCCTCCTGTTCTACGAAGGATTTTCGTAAAAATAGACCCCACTTGGAGGTCTATGATTTTTAGTAACATTTATCTTACTATATAGATTATATTCTAGGAAGGAATAAAGCACAAATTAATGCTAAAAGGAAGAATGCAATCGAAAGGACTGTTGTTGTACGACTAATGACAACTTCAATTCCAACTTTCTTTTGATTGGAGAATTGAGCAGATTTTTCTCCTGTAAATGCATTTGCTGCATCTTCTTTAGATTCCTGTAAAATAATAATCACAATTAATAAGCATGAAACGATAAATAATAGAATGTCCCAAACTGTCATAATATCCTCCTGATTATTTGTATTTAATACTCAATCATTCTTACTTTTTTATTATATCATTTTTTTAAAAACATTGCAATGATTTTTTTTGTTTTTGTTGATACTTTTTGTTTTAAAGAAACAACTAGTCAGTAAAAAAGATTTAGAATTGATTCAAAAAAGGCTTAAATTTAACTTTAAATGATTTTTGAAGCTTTTCATGAATAAATTTATACGTATCAATAAAACTAGAAAATAAAAGAAATTTTAAGTTTTTCTTTATAACAAAGCGTTATCTAAAACCTCTTCAATGGTGGATACTGGAACAATTTGTAACTCCTCCAAAACAGATGTTGGAACTTCTTCTAAATCTTTCACATTTTCACTTGGAATTAAAATCTTTTTTAAACCGCTTCTGTGAGCTGCAATACTCTTTTCACGTAGTCCACCAATCGGAAGAACACGTCCTCTTAATGTGATTTCTCCTGTCATTCCAACAGTG
>CANQVW010000009.1 GCA_947627395.1 uncultured Bacilli bacterium
CTTCATATATAGCAGTGTCTCCATGTGGGTGGTATTTACCCATAACTTCACCAACAATACGAGCACTTTTCTTGTAGGCACGATCACTATATAACCCTAGTTCATTCATTCCGAATAAAATTCTTCTATGAACGGGTTTCATTCCATCTCTTACATCTGGAATAGCTCGTGAAACAATAACACTCATGGCGTAACTTAAGAAAGAAGTACGCATTTCTTTCGCTAAGTCGACTTCTTTAACACCACCAAAATGATGTCCTGTTTGCTCAATTGGAAGAGAAGATTGATTTTCTTCATTAGAACTGTTTTCTTCTTCTACATCTTCCTTATCCTCTAGAAGATTTTCATCTTCATCTAAGGAATCTATAGAATTGTTTTTTTCATCATCATTAAACATGGTTCACCACCTTAAATATCCAAATTCTCAACATATACAGCATTTTCTTCAATAAATTCACGTCTAGGATCCACATCATCACCCATTAACATACTAAAAATAGTATCCGCTTCAATGGCATCTTGCAAAGTCACTTGTAACAAGGTTCTTGCTTTTGGATCCATCGTAGTTTCCCACAATTGTTCTGGGTTCATTTCACCTAATCCTTTATATCTTTGCAATGTTGGTTTAGAAGATTTTGTAAATGTTTCTAATATCTTTTGTAATTCTTCATCTGTATACGCATATTCCACTCTCTTATTTTGTGTAATTTTATATAGAGGAGGTTGAGCAATATAAATATATCCATGTTCAATTAATGGTTTCATAAAACGATAGAAGAATGTCAATAATAAAGTTCGAATATGGGCTCCATCGACATCAGCATCTGTCATGATAACAACTTTATGATATCTTGCAGCTGCAATATTAAAATCATCCCCAATACCTGTGCCAAAAGCTTGAATCATAGAAATTATTTCTTTATTTCCTAGTGCTTTATCTAAACGCGCCTTTTCAACATTTAGTACTTTACCACGAAGAGGTAGTATTGCTTGATATTCACTATCCCTTCCTTGTTTTGCACTTCCACCTGCTGAATCTCCTTCGACAATATAAATTTCACTAACAGATGGGTCTTTACAACGGCAATCAGCTAATTTAGAAGCAAACCCTAACGTTTCAAGTGGACTTTTACGTCTTGTAGCTTCTCTTGCCTTCTTAGCAGCGACTCTTGCGCGGCTTGCTAAAACAGCTTTTTCAATAATATTTTTCCCCACTGAAGGATTTTCTTTTAAAAATGTATCTAATCCATCAGAAAATATTTGTGAAGCAATCTTTCTAACTTCTGTATTTCCTAATTTTGCTTTCGTTTGACCTTCAAATTGAGGATCTGGATGACGACAGCTAATAATAGCAGTTAGACCTTCACGAACATCATCTCCAGTAAAACTCTCATCTTTTCTAAATAAATTATTGGCCTTACCATAATTATTTAAAACTCTTGTTAAAGCATTACGAAAACCTTCTTCATGGGTTCCTCCTTCAGGAGTATAGATATTATTGATGAAGGAATAGATATTACTTGTATAATCTTCTGTATATTGTAAAGCAATTTCTACTTCAATATTGTCCTCTTTGCCAAAAACATAAATAATTTGTGGATGAATAGGCGTTTTAGATTTATTTAAATATTCAACATATTCTTTAATTCCACCATCATAATGAAATACAACATGTTTTTGATCTTCAGGATTCCTAGTGTCAGTTAATGTAATACGTAAACCTTTATTTAAAAACGCACATTGTTGTAAACGAACACGAAGAGTTTCAAAATCATACGTTGTCGTTTCTTTAAAAATTTCACTATCCGCTTTAAAAGTAATACGAGTTCCATGATTTTGTGTTACCCCAATTTCTCTTAAAGGATATAAACGTTTCCCTCTTTGATACTCTTGTTCATATTTCTTACCATCCTTGTGAATTTCAACATGTAAATAAGTACTTAAAGCATTAACAACTGAAGCACCAACACCATGTAATCCTCCAGATACTTTATAAGAGGACCCATCAAACTTTCCACCAGCATGTAGAATAGTAAATACAGCTTCAGCAGCTGATTCACCAGTTTTCTTGTGAATTCCAACAGGAATTCCACGCCCATTATCTGTTACGCGAATCACATTATCAGGTAAAACTTCAACTTCAATATGAGTACAAAACCCTGCTAACGCTTCATCAATCGCGTTATCCACAATTTCCCATACCAAATGATGCAATCCACGCGGTCCCGTTGAGCCAATATACATACCAGGACGTTTTCTAACAGCTTCTAACCCTTCCAATAATTGAATATTATCAGCACCATATGCCTCAGATGAACTACCTGCATTCTTTTTTGCATCTTCTTCCGTTTCGCCAGCACTATCAAAAGTATCCGTTTCCTCTTCAGAAACAACGTTTTCCACTTTTTCTTCGTCTAATTCGCTCATTGTTCCTCTTCCTTTCTTAATTTTATTATCTTTCCATCACCAATAACATCATCAGGAATAGAATTAAGATCTGTTGCAGTAATAAAAAATTGATTACCCAAAGCAATCAGTTGAAGAATTGCTTTTTGTCTTTCAACGTCTAATTCGCTAAATATATCATCTAAAATTATAATGATTTTATCATCATTTTTTCGAATATACTCTGTTAAACCTAATTTGATTGCTAAAACAGCAGTTTTAATTTGCCCTTGTGACCCATATGTAGATGCATCTTCCCCATTTATTTTAATTTCAACATCATCTCTATGAGGTCCAGTATTCGTTGTTTGAGTATACAGGTCATATTTTTCTTTTAACATCATATTTCCTTCTAATTCATCTTCAAAACTATTAGGAGAATAAGTCAATTTCACAATTTCCTGCCCATTAGATATGCTTTTTGCTATTTTTTCAATGTACGGATTTAATTCTTGAATAATTTTTTTTCTAGCTTGAATAATGTACCTTGCTTTTTCAATCAATGAAGTCGTTAAAACCTCTAAAAGACAATGATCATATTCTTCAGATGTGCTATTTTTCAAAAACTCATTCCTTTGTTTAAGAATCTTCTTATATTCAATTAAGTTTTTTAAATAATTTCCATCTAATTGACTAATGTTGATGTCTAAAAATTTTCTTCTTTCCAAGGGAGCACCTTTAATAAGAGCCAAATCATCCGGAGAGAAAACAATTGTTTTAAAATATCCAACATATTCACTAATGCTTTTATAAATCAAACTATTTTTTTGAATTCTTTTACTTTTTTTATCATATCCAATGCTTACCTTTGAATTAGAATATTCATTTTCATAAAATTCTCCTGAAATATAATAAAAGTCAGTGTTTTTCTTTAGAACATCCATGTCTCTTGCATCTCTAAAAGATTTTCCAAAGCATAAATAATAGATTCCCTCAACCAAACTTGTTTTTCCAACAGCATTTTCCCCAATAATTAATGTTTTTGTCGGGGAAAAATCAAAAGTGGATTGAGTATAACATCTAAAATTATTAAGTTTTATCTTTTTTAAATAAAACATCTCTATTTCACAATACTGTATTTTCTACCTAATACCTCAATTTGATCATTAGGATACAGCTTCCTTCCTCTTCTTTGGTCAAAAACGCCATTTATAAGTACTTTTTGCTCTTGGAGAAAAGCTTTAGCATACGCACCATTCTCAATAATGCCAACAAACTTTAAAAATTGCCCTAATGTAATATATTCACTTGTAATCGTTACTTCTTTCATTTTTTCTTTTTCCTTATTATATATAGTATATCATATGATACTCTTTTTTTCTAGTAATTTTTGAAATTTTTTTCATTATAAATTTGTTGCTTATCATTAATGATATTTAATTTACATTAAAAGGGGTTTTTCTCATCATTACATATGGCTCTATGTATTTATGTATTAGACAATTGAAATTTTATTAAAACGTATATCGTAAATTTTTATATAAATATACATTTATGCATAAATATGTATTTATTTTTATAAGCAAATCTGTATTTACATAAGTAAATAAGTAAGCATTTAAATATTATTTCTATTTATTATAGTATTCTAATACTTATTTACATAAAAAAATATTTGCTTTTTTACATATATCTGTATTTAAATACAGAAAACAAACATCTAAATTAAAAAATTATTTTATTTATGTATGGTTTTATGTATTTATGTAAACCGAAACATAACTTATTTTGAAAAAGTATGAACAAAATATAATTAAATTTAAACAAATAGGCTAAATATACTTTATTTCATGTAATAATTTATACATATTTATGTATATACATAATGAACTAACTGTATAATATAAAATGTTGGATTTAAAAAATTAATTGAATGTGGATATAGATAGTTTAAACTATTAATTTAAATGTTAAACAAATTTCAGCAAGTGATATATAGCAATATTTTTATACATAATTATGTATTTACATATAAAATCAAAAAACATTTTAATATATTTTTATTATTTATACCTATATACATATATATTTATGTATGTAAATATTTTATTTAATTGTATTCATTATATACATATTTATGGTTTTATGTATATAAATATTATTTTATCGACAATCCTATATGTATTTATGTATTTACATATAATTATGCATGTTAATGTGCATTAGCATCTTTTCATTTGCCATACATATTTATGGTTTTATGTATCATTTTTAAATTATTTATATGTGTATTTACATATTTATGTAAATATTGATTGTTTTTTTTGAACCTATAGCCTAGAAAGGTACGTATTTATGCATTTATGTAAAGATGTACTTAACTAATTTATTAATATTTTAACATAATGATTATCCAAGAACGCTGCAGTATAATACAGAAATACATATATATGTATATACACATCTACAAATTTACATATTTATGTAATTAATATTGATTTTTTATAAATTTTAGTATATAATTTATTTACAAGTTGGCAAACTTTGATTTTTCCAAATTTTCTTAATTTACACAGATTAATTAATCATTACCATTTTTATACTTAAATATGTATAAAAATAAAAACATATATACATTTTTATGTATTTATGTATATATGTTTTTATTCTTTTATTTATATATGTATTATTTATCCACTGATTGATTAAATTTTTGCTTAAAATGTTGTTTTTTGGTGCTTAAAAATGAGTTTTTTGCTTTCAAAAAAACTTCGTCTCTGTTGAATTTTAAGTTAGGGGACAACTAAGTTTTAGTGAAAATATTAAAAAACGATTTGAACGCAAATTTTGGGCGAATTTTAAAGGATTACATTTATGTTGGAAGCTTCTTTTTTTAAAATATTCAATGTTTCGTTTGAAATGTTTATCTTTTTGACAAAATTTAAAACTTTAAAAAATGGCACTTTTGAGAATTTTTATTGATTTTAATGTTTAAATCGGTACTTTTATACATAAATATGTAAAAAGGTAAATACATTTATGCATATTTATGTATGTACTTATTTATTGTTTTATGTATGTGTGTATTTATGTATATAATCTTGCGTGATAAGGAGGGTGAGGAAAAATGGCAAGTGGAGATTTACCTTTTAAAAAAAGGAGTAATCCTTTTAACGATCCTGTTGTTCCTACAACTGAATCTGTTGTGAAAGCACCAGAAGTTGTGGTTGTTGAAAAGAACGAAACAAAGAAGGTGGCAAAGGTTCAAGAGGATAACAACCGTGAAAAATACACGGCGACAATGGAAAAGACTCTTAGAACTCGTGTTAAAATTGCTTCTGTTAAAAATGGAATTCAATTTTCAACATTTATTGAGCAAGCATGTTTGGAAAAATTAGAAAGAGAGGGAATGTAATGGCTATTATTTCAACCTTTTGTAAGAAGGGTGGCGTTGGTAAAACAACTTTTATAGGTTATTTAGGACATTATTATGCCACATTAGGTAAAAAAGTTCTTATTTTAAGTGCTGACGATCAAAATAGTATCTTTAAAATCTTTGGTGCCGAAGATAAGATTTTTGAACAAAACGATGATTACTTCGAATTCCTAATTGCTGGTCATGTTGAACTAGGTGATGTATTAATTGAAGTTAGAGATAATTTATATTTAATTAAGACCTTGAATACAGACAAGCTTTCTATGAAATTAACCCTCGAAAGAGCTCAAGAAAAGGTTATAAAAAGAATTTTTAAGGAATATGCTGAATATTTTGATTATATTTTAATTGATTTTCCACCTTCAAGTAGCCGTTTAACTGAAATTTTACTTGATTTAAGTGATGCAGTTCTAATTGTGGTTGGTTTAGATAGCCTAGGTTTGAATGGATTCTTTAACTCAATTCAATATTTTATCGATAATGATTTGGATTTAGAAAGTATTAAATATATTATTCCTAATGGATATAGTAAAAATAGACGTGCTCCTAAGACTTCATTAGAAAAATTAAAAGAACAAAGTCATGATTTTACTCCAAATGCTATTGTTTTACCTCCTTTACAGGATAAGTCAATTATAAAAAACATTCAAGCTGAAGGAATTAGTGCTTTTGATGTTGTTGAACTACCTCCATATGACAGAGTTAATAAAGAATTATTGGAAAAAGACTTAAAAGAATTATTTAATCAAATTAAATTATAAAAAAAGTACCCTTTTTTAGGTACTTTTTTTATATTGATCTTGTTGGAAGAATTAATTGAAGGTGATTAACGTCATATTCACCTGTAATTATAAATGGTTTTATTTCTCCAGTGAAGTGAATTGTAATTTGATTGGAATCAAAAGCTCTAACAGCATCTAAAAACCATTTTGAGCTAAAAGCAATTTGTAACGGAATTGGATTTGTGCAATCAATCGGTGTGATTTCTTCTGAAGTTCTACCTATTTCATTATTTGATGAGTTGATTTCAATGAGATCTTTATCTTTTATTGTTAACTTAATTACATTTGAGACGTCACCAACATTAAATAACGATGCTCTTTCGATTGTTGAAATAAGTAAATTTTTATTAAATGTGATACTTGTAATGTATTCTGTTGGAATTAAACTAGAAATATTAGGAAATGTACCTTCAATTAAACGAGTTAAAAATACAATATTTTTATATTTAAATAAGACTTTTGTGTTTGAAAAGAACATTTCTACCTTTTCTTCAACATCTTCTATAATTTTATTAAGTTCATCTAAGCTTTTGCTGGGAATAATAACATTTACTTCATCGTTTTCTTGATCACAAATCATATATTTCTTAGCTAATCTAAAACTATCTGTAGCTAATGCTTCTAATTTTTTCCCTGATGTTGTTAGTGAAATTCCAGTTAAAACCATTTTTGATTCCGAATCGGAAGTCGCAAAAGAAGTTTTTTTGATAATTTGTTTTAAATTTAACACATCCAGAGTAACTTTAGATGGTGTTTCTTCAAATGAAATATACGGAAATAGGTCTTTTTCCATCATATTTAATGTAAAAGTACTTTTATCAGCTATAATTTTAACCATGTTTTCCTCAAAAGTAACAAATATAATATCCTTTGCTTCTACTTTTCTAACGATGTCTAATAAATATTTACCTGGAAGCAAACAACTTCCGGTTTCTTCAATTGTTACTTGATTGGAGGATAGTATTTTTGCCTGTATAGATACATCAGAATTAGACGAAGTAAGTATAATGCTATGCTCTTTAACATCTATTTTTATACCCGTAAGTACTGGCATTTGAGGTTTTGTTGATATAGCTTTACTGACATGATTTAAATTTTGTAAAAGTAAATCTCTAGCTATTGTGAATTTCATAAATTTATCTCCTTTGTTTTTATTTATAATATATATTATTCTTTATTATTAGGGATGTGGATAAGTGGATAACTATGAATCAAGCTTTTTTTCGATGTTTTGAAGATCTTGTTTTGTTTTTTGATCCACTTCTAAAGCATCTTTTATGTTTTCAAAACCATGAGTGATGGTTGTGTGGTCTTTATTTCCGAAATGCTCGCCAATTTTTTTTAAAGATATATCAAATCTCTTTCTTATTATATAATAGCACAAATTTCGAGCATATACGAGCTGAGGTTTCCTACTTTTGGAAACTAATTCTTCTTCTGAGATAGCAAAGTATTCGGAAATCACTTTTTTTACTTTTGTAATATTTTGATTTTCAGCATTAATTAAATCTTCTGGTTTAGTAGGAATAATCCCTTCCAAACTAATCATTACATTTTCTTCATTAAATTCAAGATCAAATGAGACACAATAAGTAATAAATCTTCTTAATGCTCCCTCAAGTTCACGAACATTTTGCGTAAAAATATCTGCAATAATCTCTAAACAGCCCAAAGGAACGTCATTTGGGTTCGCTATTAGAAAGGAAAGCTTTCTTTTTAAAATATTAATACGTAATTCTTTATCAGGAGCTTCAATATCGACATTTAATCCCCATGTAAAACGAGAAACAAGACGCTGCATTAACTTTAAATCAGAAGCTTTTCTATCAGATGTTACAACTATTTGCTTATTTCTCTCATGAAGAAACTCAAAGACTTTAAAAAACTCTTCTTGAGAACTTCTTGCATTTTCTAAAAATTGAATATCGTCTACCAAAAGAACATCTGCTCCACGATATTTATTATAAAATTGTTGTTCAATATCTCTTTGATTTAATTTTGTATATACGAACATATCTTCTATAAATTGTTGAGTTGTTGTATATACCACATTTGTTTTCGGATTTTTATCCAAAATAAAATGCCCAATAGACATCATTAAGTGCGTTTTACCTAAACCTACGCCTCCAAAAATAAACAAGGGGTTAGCAAATTCACCAAGAGGGGATTCAGCAACTTTGAGCGAGCTTGTGACTGCTAAGCGATTTGATTTACCAGTTACGTAATTCTCAAAAGTGAATTCTGCGCGAAGTTTACGGGCACTACGGTCAAAATTAACATGATCTGGCGTAGATAGTTTAATCGGATTTTGTGCTCTTTCCTTATCGGCATCTTCTTGAGTAATAAATTTGAACCTAAGTTTTTCTTGAGTTAATTCTTCTAATAATTCATTCATTCTTGTTGAATTGAATTTTTCAACAAACATTTTTGTTAATGCATCTTTTACAATAATATAAATAATACCATTTTCAATTTTATAAACTTCTTTTGCGTTTTGAAATCTATCAGAAATAGAATCCACATATTCCTCAGGAGTTTCATCTAAAATTCTGGAAACGATAGTATCATATACTTGTTGATAGTGTAATTCATTTTCGTTTCGTTCAACTTCTGTATTCATAAATTAGTACCTCATATAGACAATCATATCACAAAATATCACAAAAATAAAGAAAAATTTTACAAAAATAAAGTGAAATAACTTATCCACTTATTCGCATGTGGATAAGTCAATTTATATTAGTGGATAACCTTCTCGTTTATTCTCAAATAGGAATTTATCCACCATGAATGTGAATTATAAAATGGACAAAAATGACATATAATAAAAGAGTAATTAAAAAAAACTTGCAAAAGAAATAGTTTTGTAGTAAAATAAAAGAAGTACAATAACTTAGGAACGGAGGTAAAGGTGAAAACCTTACATTCATATGGAAAACAAAAAAGAAAATTCAAAGAAATCTTTAAATGATGTTATTAAGAAACTTAATAAAACGGGATTAATCTTAATTATCATAGTTTATATTTTGTTTCTAAGTTTAATTTTAGCATTATTGAAACCCAATAATAAATATTTATCAGTTCCAGCATACGAACATCAATTTTGGAATGAAGAAGTTTCACCCCAAATTACTATTGTTGGAAATAGAACAGTAAATGACAATAATTCTGTTAGTTTAAGATATAACATAACAAGTAGCACTATTGCAAGAAATCAAGACGGAAATATATCAAATGATCCACATTACAAATTAACTTCAATTCAATTAAGTGCAGGAGTTGTCAATAAATTATCCACATATAATGAAGACAACATTAACAGCATGTATTATTTTACAGAACTATCATCATATACAACACCTGTTACCAACTCATTTACTTTAGATAACTCATCAAAAGCTCAACATCCAATGACATTCTATGCGCGATTAGAATACACTGTTGGAAAAGAAAGAAGAGTTGCAAGTTTTAAAGAACCTATAAAATTGTTACCGACTGAGAATGAAAAATCTGATATGAGAAGTGTTTATGATAGTAAATACAAAATCTACCCTGCTTTGGCTGCTCCAATAAAAGATAACCAAGATAAAAAAATAGGAACAGTTCAATTTGCGGCAAACCTAAACTCAGATAAAAATTATGAAGCTGGGGTAAGAATTAAATTAGATGATAAAGATAATTTAAAATTTCATATTGATATGCAGTCATGGATTGTTACCGAAGATGGTGAATACTTACCATTTATAGGTGTATATAATTATGCAAATCGTAGAAGCAATTATAGTCAAAGTAATAGAATAATTGATAGAAGATTAAATCCAGCTTATATTTGTTGTGTTGTATCTTATTGCGTTGAAGAAAATAAAGGAGCAACACAGCATGATGAAATTATCACCACATATGATCAAAAAGTATGTTATATGCAAGCTATTTCTAGTCTTTCTTCTTCTTTCGATACTGTTCCGCCAACAGAACCAGAAGAAATAGGAGAAACTAAGCCTGATGTAGGTGATTATGGTGATGAAAGATTTAAACTAACGCAAACCATTCAACTGGTTATTGGTATTGGTAGTGGAGTTTTAGCTGTTGGAATCATTACTGTTGCTTGTATCATTACAGTTAAGATGGTTCAAAAAAATAAGCATGAGGAAGAATCTTCTGAAAAAACAGAAGAATAAAATCATTGACATAAATAAGAAAATGATGTATAATTAACAAGCATAGTTTTTAGGAGGTATTTTATGAAAGGATGCTACAGAACATATCAGCCCAATAAGCTTAAAAGAAGTAAGACACACGGTTTCCGTGCACGTATGTCTACTGTCGGCGGAAGAGTTGTTTTAGCCCGTAGACGTGCTAAAGGAAGAAAGAAATTAACAGCTTAAAAATCTGGACCACTTGTTTCGTCAAAAGAAAATAGTGGTCCTTTTTATTTTTATGAATAAACAGTATATATTAAAGAAAAATTATGAAATAGAAAAACTAATACAACATAAAAAAAGTGTTGGAAATAAATACTATGCTGCATACTTTTATAAAGTTGATGAAATTAAACCACATATTGCTATTTCTATTTCAAAAAAGTGTGGAAATGCCATTGTTAGAAATTATCAAAAGAGAGTTACCAAAGAAATTATTCGTCAAAACATAAAGCAATTAACTCATTTTGAAGTATTATTCGTAATTAAAAAAAATTCTTTAAACTTATCATTTCAAGAAAAAAAAGATCAAATTCAATATATTATAAGAATGATTAAAAAGAAAGGAGAAATACATGAGGAAACATAAAAAAGTTGTCTTGCTTCTATTACTTCTGTTGTGTACATTTTTATTAACAGGATGTGGTGGAAGTACTGATAAACCAATTGAAGGATTCCACGGTCTTTGGGATATTTTTGTATATCCAATGGCAGGAATTATGTGGGTAATTGGAAAAACAATTGGTTTTGGAAATTATGCACTTACCATTATTTTTGCAACATTAGTCGTTCGTTCATTAGCCTGGCCAATTTATGCAAAAACGAATGACATGCAATTAAAAATGCAATTAGTTCAACCAGAAATTGATAAAATTCAAAAAAGATATGCACAAAAACAAGATCGAGAATCTCAACAAAGAATGCAAATGGAGATGATGCAAGTCTATAAAAAATATGGAATTGGATTTAGTGGATGTTTAATGCCATTAATTCAAATGCCAATCTTTATTGGATTCTATCGTGCCATTTCAGGAATTCCAAAATCTATTACTGAAAATAACTGGATTGGAAAAATCTTTAAAGACACTAAACTATTTGGTGTAGATATGATATTAAAACAAAATGAGGCCATTGACAAAGCAACAGGTGAAATCATTCAATCAACCGGGTGGACTACACAACGTTGGGGAGTTTTAATATTAGCAATTCTCGTTGGTGTTACTCAAATCGTAAGTATGATTATTAGTAACCGAAGACAAAAGAAACAAAAAGAAGATCAGCAATCCAATGTGCCTATGTATCGTAGACCAGAGCAAAATTCACAACAAAAAACAACAGAAATGACCATGAAATTTATGTTATATTTTATGGCGGCTATGATGGTTGTGTTTGTTTGGACCAGCCCTGCCGGATTAGGAGTATATTGGGTTGTTGGTAATATTTACTCTACTTTCCAAACGTGGATAGGTCATGTTAGTAGTCAAAAACGATTAGAAAAATTAAAAAAGAAGCACAATAGATAAAAGGAGGATAGTCATGAAAACGAAAGCATATGAAGTAAAAAATGAAGATGAAGCATTAGCTTTAGCATCTAAAGAATTTGGTCTTTCAGAAGATGAATTAGTTGTAAAAATCTTAAGTGAAAAGAAAGGATTTTTAGGCATAGGTTCTTCTAAGGAAGTTGAAGTTACAGTTGGAATTGATCCGATTGAAAAGGGAAAAAGATATCTTCAGACGATATTGGAACAAAATCAAGTTGAAGATGGATTTGTTGAAAAAATTGTGAGAGACAATGTTGTCGAATATAACATTAGTGCTGGAGATTTCAATGGCATCTTAATTGGAAAGAATTCAAAACATATGATAGCGTTGCAAATCCTAGTCTCTAGTGTTGTCAATGCTTATTATGGTGATGATGAAGCTAGAATTGTAAAAGTGGATGTCGGTGGATATAGACGTCGTCGAGAAAGTAATTTAGAAAGATTAGCTGTTGAATATGGTAAACAAGTAGTTAAAACAAGGCAATCTGTTACATTAGATGGATTAAATTCATATGAAAGAAAAATAGTTCACGATAGACTTTCTACTTGGAGGGATCTAAAAACACATTCGGAAGGCGAGGAACCAAATCGTTTTCTAATTATTGAATATGTTGGTAAAAAAAGAAAGGAACCTAAAGTAGAAGAAACTGAAGAAAATGTAACAATTGAAAAAGAGACAAATGAAAAAGCAGAATAATAAAAATCCCTACCAAATAAATGGTGGGGATTTCAATTATTACTCAAGATTTCCAAGAGATTTTAATTCTAATTCTTGCAAATACTCAACAAAAGGATTCATATTTTTTTCTACTTTAAATTGTTCTAAAACTTCATAGTATTTATTTCTTTCATCTGCAGTGATAATAACAGGAGCTAAACCATTCTTCATCAATTCATAATTGAGAATAAGTCTTGCAAGACGACCATTTCCATCTAAAAATGGATGAATTTTTGCAAGTTGCAAATGACAATAAGAAATGTATTCTAATAAATGATCTTTAGGACCTTCTTCAACATATGTAAAGTATTTCTCCATACGATCATAAACTTTTAAATAACTAGGTGGAGTATGATTTGAACCTTTTACTGAAATATCTACATTGCGATACAGACCTCCAGTAATTTTTGTACCTTCCATTAAGATTTGATGTAAATCTTTTAATTCATTTTCATTCATTTCAATTCCATTTTTTACCATTTCAACAATTCTTAAAAAAGCATTCTTTTGATTTAAAATTTTTTGGGCTTTTTCTGAGTTAATGCCCACATATTCATTATTTAAAACTTTTCTAACCTCTTCTTTTTGCAAATCAGTAGATTCAAATGAAAGAGCGCTGTGCACCAAGTTTAACAAAAAATCATCAGAAATATTTGTTAAACTGAATTTTTCTTTGGCTACGTTTAAAGCCTCATCTAGATTGAAATCGATCATGGTGATTACCTCCTTATTATCTATCCAATTAAATTATATCACATTTTTTGAAAAATACAACAGAAAAATGTAAACGATTTTATAATTTTACAAAAACTTAAAAATTCTATTGATAATCTATATAAAATGAATTATAATCTATGAGAGGTAAACACATATGAAACATAGATGGATTATTGTTCTTTTTACTATCTTGATTGGAATTATTCTTTTTTGTGTTGGATATAGTGAAGTTGCAAATGATGGTATTAATAAGAGAATAAAAGAATTTGTTTCTCGTGGAGAATATGTTTGTACAGTTGGTTCTTTTGAATACTATAAAGTACATCCTAAGTATGATTATGAAGATTTAACCTATCCTGTTCTTAGAAGTTTTGATTCCCCATATCTAGGAACAACAGGAGATCTTTTTGTAACCGATAGAAACCCAATGGATAATTTCTTTCTTACAAAATATTTATCTAGTCGTGTATGGATTGGACATATGGGAATTGTTTCTGATGAAACTGGTCAACACACAGCTGAAATTATTGGTAATTTAGATATCAAATCCAATATTAGTCAAATATTTAGAAACACATGGCATGTAGAGGAAGATACACCTAGACTATTAATGTTACGTGTTAAAAACATCAATCAAGAACAAAAAGAAATCATTCAAGAAAAAATACAAGAAACTTTAGGTGCTAAATATAATTATACATTTATATTTAGAGGACCTAATACTTATTATTGCTCAGATTATGTTGATAGAATTTTAAATGCCGCAGGAATTGAATTAAATAAAGATAAAATCTTTGCTTTAGGAGAAGATTTTATTCGCAGCAATGATGTTTATATTACCTATTACAAGGAAGAAGTTGTAGTTAATGAAAAAATAATTAAAAAAGTATATTATTTAAGCGAGGATGATAATATATGCTTGAATTAAAAAATATATCTAAAATCTATCAAACTGGTGATGAAAAAATACATGCTTTAAATCAAATTTCATGCACCTTTAATAATCAAGAATTCGTTAGCATTATTGGCCCATCAGGATGTGGAAAAACAACATTACTAAATATCATTGGTGGTTTAGATGAAAAAGATGCGGGAGATATTATCATTAATGGAGTTAGCACATTAGAATACAAGGCTAAAGATTGGGATAATTATCGAAATAAACACATTGGTTTTATTTTTCAAAATTATCATTTAATTCCGCACTTATCTGTATATGAAAATATTGAGTTATCTTTATCTCTTGCTGGTATTCCACAGCATAAAAAAAGAGAGCAAATTTTAGAAGCGTGTTGTAAAGTTGGAATTCAAGACCAAATCAAGAAAAAACCCAATCAATTATCAGGTGGGCAAATGCAAAGAGTTGCAATTGCAAGGGCGATTGTGAATCATCCAAGCATTATACTTGCAGATGAACCCACTGGAGCACTAGATAGCAAAACTTCTATTCAAATCATGGATGTCTTAAAAGAGATATCTAAAGATTGTTTAGTTATTATGGTTACACATAATGTTGAACTGGCATACCAATATAGTACAAGAGTTATAAAAATGTTAGATGGAACAATCGAAGAAACAAATATTGTTCCCCAAGTTGACAAGGAAAGAATCGCTAAGAAAAATAAAAATAATAAAAAAAGTTCAATGTCAATTTTTACAGCTTTACATTTAAGTTTTAGAAACTTATTTACGAAAAAGTTTAGGACCCTTTTAACAATTCTTGCTTGTAGTGTAGGCATTATTAGTTTAAGTATGGTTTTAACAGTGACCAATGGAATGAATTTATATATTAGTGATTTTCAAAAGGAATCTTTAAAAACTTATCCAGTAACCATCACTAGTGTTGTAGATAATGAAGAGCCCGAAGAAGAAAATCCAATCTATCAAGAATATCCATCAGAAAACATTGTTCATATTGTCAATGAATATCGCTCATATAGTGGACATGTAAATACATTCACAAATGAATTTATGAATCATGTAAAGACTATGCCCGAAGAATATTATACAGTTATTGGATATAGTGGATGGTTACGCATGAGAATTTTAACAAAAAATCAATCGAGTTATCGATATATTTCTAGTACATCTTATTTAAAAGAAATCAATCCTGATTTAGATTATCTTGAAGACGAATATGATTTGTTAGCTGGTGAGGGATTTCCAAATGAAAAAGAGGAAATCGCTTTGGTTATTGATAAAAACAATTGTATTGATATTACAGTTTTATCTGCATTAGGAATTGATTATGATGGGAAAGAATCCTTTCGTTTTGAAGATTTGTTAGGAAAAGAATATAAAGTGGTAGAAAATAATGATTATTATCAAAAAGTAAATGATATCTATGTATCCAGTTCAAGCTCAAAAAATGAACAACTTTATCAACAAAGTAAAATCGCTTTAAAAATTACTGCAATACTACGTCAAAAGAAAACGGCACAGACCAAACTTTATGGTACTTCACTTTTATATACATCTTTATTAACAGATTATATGCTAGAAAGTAATTTATCTTCAGATATTGTGAAAGAACAACAACAGTATGGTTTAGAAAAAAATGTTTTAACAGGACGTCCTTATCAAGATATTGTTGGAGAAACTTATACACAAACAAAGGAATATCAATTGGAATCTAATTTATCACAATTTGGTGCTGTTTATTCGATTACAAGAATTTCTATTTATACGGATAAATTTGAAAACTTTTCTAAAATTCAAGATTATGTAGATATTTATAACGAAGGAAAAGTAAGTGATGCTCAAATTCAATATACAGATCGCTTAAAATCACTTACCAATGAATTTGAAACATTTATTCGTGTCATTACAAAAATTTTGGTTATTTTTTCTTCTATTTCTCTTGCAGTATCGTCGATTATGATTGCTATTATTACGTATATATCTGTTATGGAGCGTATCAAGGAAATTGGTATATTAAGAAGTGTGGGTGCTAGAAGGGTGGACATCACAAGGATATTTGTTGTTGAAAATGGCGTGATTGGTCTTTTAGCCGGCGTGATTGGAATTACTTTAGGAATCATTTTTATCCGTCCTATTTTAAAAAATGTAGTTCAAATTATGTCTGAAAATAATGTTACATATTTAGATATTACAAGTTTAAGCAGCCCATCCTTTAATCCACTACATTTAACTTTGTTGGTAATTGGTAGTGTCGTATTAACCATTTTAGCTGGACTAATTCCTGCAATTATGGCTTCATTCCAGTCACCAGTGAAAGCTCTAAGACAAGAATAAGGAGAGTTGATATGAAAAAAGTGATGCAAAATGACACAATTGCTGCCATTTCAACAGCCCTTTCTAATGGAGCTGTTTCAATAGTTCGAGTTAGTGGAGAAAATGCCATAGTAATTGTAAATGAAATTTTCAAAGGGAAGGATTTAACAAAAGTAAAAAGTCACACCATTCATTATGGGCATATTGTTGATGAAAAAGAAGTTTTAGATGAGGTCTTGGTTAGTGTGTTTAAATCTCCTAAAACATTTACCAAAGAGGATGTTGTGGAAATTAATTGTCATGGAGGAGTTTTTGTTACCAATCGCATACTAGAATTACTATTAGTGCATGGAGCAAGATTAGCAGATCCAGGTGAATTTACAAAAAGAGCTTTCTTAAATGGTCGAATTGATTTAACACAAGCGGAAGCCGTTATGGATATGATTTCTTCTCAAACCACGCATAGCTTAAAAATGGCTAATTATGGACTAAATGGGGAAACGAGTGAATTCATTCGTAAATTAAGAAATCGTATTTTAGAATGCATGTTAAAAATTGAAGTGAACATTGATTATCCAGAATACGAAGATGAAGAAATTATTACACAAGATGTTTTATTTCCTGAACTCCATTCTTTACTAAAAGAAATCAATCAAATACTAGAAAAATCAACCATTTCTCAAGTTCTCCAAAATGGAATTAAAACAGCGATTATTGGTCGACCCAACGTAGGTAAATCAAGCTTGTTAAATGCACTTCTTAGAGAAGATAAAGCTATTGTAACGAATATTGAAGGTACGACTAGAGATCTTGTTGAAGGAAGTATTCGTATTGGTGGAGTTGTTTTACACTTAATTGATACAGCAGGAATTCGTAAAACTTCAGATTATATTGAGCAAATTGGTGTAGAAAAAACAAATAAAGTGATTGAAAATGCTGAACTTGTTTTATTAGTACTAGATAATAGTAGAGAACTAAATGAAGTAGATCTTCATTTGCTAGATATAACAAAAGATAAAAATAGAATTGTTATTGTAAATAAAAAAGATTTAGATTCTAAAATAGATTCTAAATCCATTCCTAATGCAATACTCATTTCTAGTTATCAAAATCAAGATATTGAAATTTTAGAGAATAAAATTAAAGAGATGTTCCATATAGGATCAATCATGGATATTGATCCATCCTATATTGGCAACGCTAGACAAATTTCTAAATTAAAAGAAGCTAAAAAACATTTAGAAGATGCAATCAGTAGTTTAAATGAAAAACAACCAGTAGATATTGCAAACATTGATATTCATCATGCCTGGATATCGTTAGGAGAAATTCTTGGAGAGGTTAGTAGTGAAGAATTACTTGATGAATTGTTTTCTAGATTTTGTTTAGGAAAGTAAAAGAGTGAGGAGCCCTCACTCTTTTTGGTTTATTTATTTGTTTCTTTATCATCCGTTCCAACTTCTTTTAAAGAAGCAACTAATCCAGCCATTCCTTGAATTTCTGAAGGAATAATAATTTTTGTTGATTGCCCTTTGGAAACTTCAATTAAAGCATCATAAGCTTTTAAAGTTAAAACAGACTGATCTGCTTTTGCTTCTCGAATTAGCTCTAAACCTTTTGCTTGTGCTTGATTAACTTTTAAAATAGCTTCTGCTTGACCTTCAGCTTCCGCAATCAATGCTTGACGTTTTGCTTCAGCTTTTAAAATTTCAGCTTGCTTATTGGCCTCGGCTTGTAAAATTTGTGATTCTTTAACACCTTCAGCTTGCAAAATCATAGATTTCTTCTCGCCCTCAGCTTTTAAGATAGCTTCACGTCTTTCACGTTCTGCACGCATTTGTTTTTCCATCGCTTCACGAATATCTTTTGGAGGAAGAATATTTTTTAGTTCAACTCTTGTTACTTTCATTCCCCATGGATCTGTTGCTATATCTAAGATTTCTGTCATTTTTGAATTGATTAAATCACGGCTAGTTAATGTTTCATCTAACTCGATTGAACCAACAATATTACGCAAAGTTGTTGAGGTTAATTTTTCTAATGCCATACTTGGATTTTCAACACCATAGGTATATAATTTAGGATCTGTAATTTCAAAGAATACAACTGTATCAATTTGCATTGTTACATTATCTTTTGTAATAACAGATTGTGGATCATAATCCATCACTTGTTCTTTTAATGAGATTTTTTTAGCAACACGGAAAAAGAAAGGACAAATCCAATGAAAACCAGCAGTCAACGTTTTATGATATAAACCTAATTTTTCAACAATATATACCTTAGCTTGCGGAACAATACGAATTCCTGAAATTGCAAGAGCAATAAAAACAATAACAACGAAAATAATAATATAAAACCACATAATTTAAACCTCCTTATAATTTGTCTATAATTTCATGATTAATGATTTTTGAAACAATTAATTTCGTTCCTGAAATTGCATCAATTTGAACTTTTTCTCCTTCATAAAAGGATTGATGCTCTAAATTCACTGCACGCCATAAATTATTATCCACTTTAACTTGCCCTACTTCATCCTCGCTAAAAGCGATTGTAATAATTCCAACCATACCAATAACTCTATCTGCATTCGTATGAATAACCTCTCTATTCATAATCTTTTTTGCAAGAGGTCTTGTGGCAATTAAAGCAATAATTGTAACAACAACAAAAATACTTAATTGAAAATAAATATTCAATCCACACACAGTAGCAATTAAAGCAGCTATTGCTCCTACAGAAAACCATACTGTTATTAAATTAGTTGTTGAAAGTTCTAAAATAACGGTTGTAACAATTAAGATACTCCATATCACAAGCATGGTTGTTTGAAATGTTGTGTATTCTAAAAATACATTCATTTTATTTTACCTCCTTCAACAATTTCACTTTTAATGTTTTATCTTCAACAGACCACTCACATTCAAATTTATGAAACGCATTATTTGAAAAATCTAATGGGAATAATTGACATAGGTGATGAATAATTTGTTTTCCACTAATTCTACCATAACTTGGTTTAACGGAAATTTTGTGTATTTCATCTTCGTTGTAAATTCCCATCGTGACTTCTTCTTTACTAATGGATTTAATCAATAAATCTGAAGAATTCTTATCATACCCTATTAATGCTCCAAAAGAATTTTTGAAATGATTACTTGCAACAGTATTTAGGGTGATGTTCGTTTCATAGATTGTAGCTAAACCATTTGTACTTCTTGTAAACCATTCTACACTCATTTTCATCCTCCTTACTTATATTATACAAAAAGATTCAAAAAAATTCAAGATATTTTTAAAAATTATTTTTAAATGTCGAAAAAGAAAATTCAAAAAAGATAATTATTTATTTGAAAAAAAAGAAATGTGTGATATAATATTTGAAGAAACATTAGGAGGTATCATGAAAAAACTTATTAAAATATTAATTGTTGTTATCATTCCATTGCTCGCAGCATTTGGAATAGGAACTTATGCATATCGTCGTTATCAAGGAAACTTTTTCCCAAATTATATGGACAATGCATCTCAAGATAGTTCCATTGAGCGATTTGTTACTTTACTTGAATTTGAAGAACAATATTTAGATTACAAAAAAACAGATGATGGATTTGAATTTTTCTATTCTAAGGACGTTGAAAATGAATATGGAAAGTTGTTCCATTTAGATATTATTCGCTCTAATAGAATCACAAAAGAAGATGAAACAAAAGATAATTTACCTGCTGGACAAAAAGATGTTAATGATTTAACATATTTCTTTGCAATTTATAATTTGAATTATAAAACTGTTGCTACTTCTTTAGAAGATCAAGAAGATGGAGAACATGGATTATTAAAAACAGAAATCCCTGCTTTACAACTGCAACTTGTGGATACGAAAGATGAAAATATTGTTACAACAGTAAAAACATTAGGATCTGTATTAACAGATTATGCAAACGCAGAAATTCCTGATTATGGATATTCCCCTAAAAAAGATGATCGTGGAAGAGCATTATTTGAGAGTGGAACTTCACCAATGTTTTATATGAAGTTGGATGCTTCCGCATTAAATAGTTTTTCTGAAAAAGTTAAGGTTGTTATTTCTGCTGCATCTTCATGGACAGGTGCAGATACAGTGACAAAAGAAGTCTTTTCAGAAGAAATAGATGGAATGTATAATGGAAATGACATCAATAAAAAAGATGAAGCTAAAGATGAATTAAAAAAATTTACTAAAGTGTATGATCAAAATATCAAAGAAGCTGGTTATTTTAGTTTCTGTTTCAAGAAATATATATGGTGGGAAGCACTTCTTGCTATCGCTGTTGCTGGTATTGTTTGTGGTTCTTTCGTTGCTGTATGGTCAAGTGAAGAAAAAGAATCTAATAAAAAAGATAAAAATAAGTTAAAGAAGTAGGGGAAATTCCCCTCTTTTTGTTTTTGCTAGTAAAATGTAAATGACTTTTCTTTTAGAATGTGATATAATAAACATAAATAGTCAAGTAAAATAATAAAAAAAATCAAGAAAAAGGTGATGCAATGATATATACAATTGGAGAGGCATTAGTTGATTTGATCCCAAATCAAGAAACTTTTACTCCATATGTAGGTGGCGCTCCAGCAAATGTGGCTATGGCAGCTAGAAAATTAGGAAGTAAAACCTCGTTTATTGGAAAAATTGGAAATGATTCATATGGAAAATTTATTTTAAATACTTTAAAAGGGCTTCATGTGGATACTTCTTATGTTTTTATGAGTGATCAACATCCAACCTGTGAAGTTCAAGTGGGATTAAATGAAAACCATGACCGATATTTCGTTTCTAGGACTCCTCTTTCCGCGGATTTATTTTTAAAAAGCGATGAAATTCAAAATATTCCTTTTCAAAAGGAGGATACTTTACATTTTTGTTCTGTCGATTTAACAAATTTTCCTGTGAAAGAAGCAACCATAACTTGCATTGAGCATATAAAACAAAAAAATGGAATCGTATCTTTCGATCCCAATGTTCGACTACCTTTTTGGGAAAGTGAAGAAGCATGCAAAAAAACTATTTTTTCCTTTTTTCCAGTGGCAGATATTGTGAAAATGAGTGATGAAGATTTAAAATTTTTATTTCCAAATCAAAAAATGGATGATGTTGCAACATATTTATTTCAAAGAGGGATTCAAATTGTATTGTTTACCTTAGGAAGCCAAGGATCTATGGCTTATTATGAAGGAAAAAAATATTTCCAAAAAGCTTTCTCAGTTCCAGTGGTCGATACAACGGGTGCAGGAGATGTTTTTATTGGTTCTTTTCTTTTCTTTTTTAGAGAAGAAAAAAAGGCCATTCAGGAGGCTCATTACTACGCTTCTATCTCTTCCGCAATCATTTGTACAAAAGAAGGAGTTGCCTCCCATCTTCCGAATCAAAATGATTTAAAAAAATTTTCACAAAATCAAACATAAAAAATGAAAATAAAAAATTTAAAATAAAATTTTTATTTTTTAAAAGTAAAAAAATTCAAAATAGGGCAAAAGCCAAAATTTGGGTTTTAATCTTTTTAATGTTTTGCGCTTAAAATCTCTTGAGCAAAATCACAAAACACAAATGAGAGGAAAATTTAGCCCAATTTGCCCAAACTTTTTGGCAAAAGAAAAACAAAGAGTTTATTTTAGCAAAATTGACCCGAAAATTTGCGCTGTACTAAAAAAAACAAAAAAAGTGAAAGGAGACTACACAATGAAATTATTAGTTTTTGTTTTAAATAAAATTGAAAAATTAAATGGATTATTGAATGAGTTTGCAGATCATAATATCCATGGTGCAACCATCATTAATTCGAATGGCATGGCTCATTCGTTAGTCGATAGCGATGATCATAAATTATTTGCTTCTTTTAGACAATTATTAGATCCTAAAAGGAAAGAAAGTAAAACCATTTTTATGGTTGTAAACGAAGATGAAATTGACCTTATCTTACACATTATAGAGAAGGTTGTTGGAAACATTGAAAGTCCAGATACAGGAATTGTGTTTACGTTACCTGTCGACTTTGCCAGAGGGTTAGTAAAGTAAATGGAATTATTACTTTTATTTGCGGGAATTGTGTTAATTACTGGGCTATTATTTGGAAAATTAGCTCGAGCTGTTAAATTACCGAATGTGACAGGATATTTAGTGGGTGGAGTTGTTTTAACTTTACTATTTAAATTATTTAAAGTCTATCCTCGTTTTGAAGAATATACTTCGGAACTTGAATTAATTTCGACAATTGCTCTTGGATTTATTGCTTTTTCAATTGGAACAGAATTTCAATTCTCTTATTTTAAAGAAGTTGGAACAAAACCGATTGTCATTGCTATTTTTGAATCGATTGGAGCTGTTTTATTGGTTTTAATTGGATTGCTTATCCTACATTTCATCAATCCAAATGCGGTATCTATTCCAGTGGCTTTAATGCTTTCAGCAATCGCTTCTGCTACTGCTCCTGCAGCTACGATTATGGTTGTAAAACAATATAAAGCAAGAGGAGATGTTACGAAAAACTTACTGAGTGTTGTTGCCTTAGATGATGCAGTTGCTTTAATGTTATTTGGAATTATGTTTGCGATTGCGAATACAGTAAGTAGTAGCACAAATACCAACATTGTTTGGAATATATTTAAACCGTTTTTAGAAGTTATAGTTAGTTTGGGAGTTGGATTTGGTGTTGGAATTATTGTTACCTTATTATTAAAATGGTTTACAGGTCGTGGGAATCGTTTAAGTGTGATATTCGCCTTTCTTTTAATTGTTTCCTCTTTAGAGACGATTATAACAGATTATATTGGTTGGGATTTTTCTTTTTCACCCTTACTTGCTTGTATGATGATGGGGGCTGTTTTCACCAATACCAATTCCATGGAAAAAGTCAATACCGTGATGGAATTGGTCGATCGTTTTACACCACCGATTTTGATCATGTTTTTTGTCATTAGTGGAGCTGATTTAGATTTATCTTCGATTACGAAAATTGGTTTAATCGGAGTGATTTATATTCTTGCTAGAGTATTAGGAAAAATTGCT